>NZ_FWZU01000001.1:900000-1053313 GCF_900177375.1 Desulfovibrio gilichinskyi
CACAGGGGTAATATTATTTTTACCTCTGAAAAGCTCTTCCGCAGTCAAGCTCTCAAGAGCGTGACTTAAAACTTGATCCATATTTTCAACCGGGAATATTTCCAGATCTTTTAAAATTGCATCCGGAACTTCCTTAAGATCTTTTTCATTTTCAGAAGGAATCAGAACTACTTTTGAAAGCCCTCTATGGGCAGCAAGAAGCTTCTCTCTCAGTCCGCCGATAGGCAGAACCCTTCCACGCAGTGTGATCTCTCCGGTCATGGCCAGATCGTGCCGTACCGGAACGTTCAAGAACGCTGACGCCATCGCGGTGCAAAGAGTAATACCGGCTGAAGGTCCGTCTTTAGGAGTTGCTCCTTCAGGAACATGAACATGAATATCTATATGTTCATGAAAGTTCGGTTTAAGCCCGAACAGATCCGAGCGCGAACGAATGTATGAAAGAGCAGCCTGCGCAGACTCCTGCATAACTTCCCCAAGCTTACCGGTGATAACAACTTTACCTTTGCCGGGCATAAGGACAACTTCAACCATAAGCATTTCACCGCCGACCTGCGTATACGCAAGCCCTGTTGAAACACCTATAAGCGACTTTTCTTCACTGGAACCATGACTGTATTTATGAACACCAAGTAACTTTGCAAGATTGTTCATGGTGACATGAATATTTTGAGACTTATCGTCTGCTTCAACAATTTTCATTGCTGTTTTACGGCAGATTTTTGCAATCTCACGTTCAAGGCTTCGGACTCCGGCTTCCCTTGTATATGTGCGAACAATTTCAAGCATTGCGCTGTCGGAAACAGCAAGGTTTTCTAATTTCAACCCATGCTCTTCAATCTGTTTAGGCAGAAGGAAGTCCTTGGCAATCTGAGTCTTTTCAGTTTCAAGATACCCCGGCAGACGGATGATTTCCATTCTGTCCTGCAATGGACCGGGAATAGAATTCAAGTCATTAGCCGTTGTTATGAAAAAGACCTTTGACAGATCATAATCCAAGTCAAGGTAATGATCACTGAAAGTGCTGTTCTGTTCAGGGTCTAGCACTTCAAGCAATGCAGAAGATGGATCTCCTCTGAAATCCGTGCTCATTTTGTCTACTTCATCAAGACAGATAACAGGGTTGCTGAATTTGCAACGCCTGAGTGAATGAATGATTTTACCCGGGAGCGCGCCTACATAAGTACGGCGATGCCCTCTGATTTCAGCTTCATCACGCACTCCGCCGAGAGACAGACGGACAAATTCACGATCCATAGCCCTTGCAATGGAACGGGCAATTGAGGTCTTACCTACTCCGGGAGGGCCTACAAAACAAAGAATAGGTCCTTTTATAGTTTCGACGAGAGACTGAACAGCCATATATTCGAGGATGCGTTCTTTTGGTTTTTCAAGACCGTAATGATCTTCATCCAAAATTCTGCGAGCCTCGGCAATATCGAGCTTAACAGATTTATACTCATTCCAAGGCAACTCCATAATCCAGTCAACATAGTTGCGTACAACTGTGTATTCGGCTGAGGAAGGAGCCATTTGGCGCAGTTTTTTAATTTCCTTACGAACACGTTCACGTGATTCATCTCCCATCTTTTTAGCATCAAGCTGTTCTTCAAGAGCTTGTGCTTCAGACTGCGGATCATCCTCACGTCCCATCTCTTTATTGATGGCTTTGAGTTGTTCGTTAAGATAGTATTCGCGCTGATTCTTCTCCATCTGCCCTTTTACGCGATTTTTAACACGCTTTTCAATGGACACGATTTCAATTTCGCCGAGCAAAAGCTCATACACAGCTTCAAGTCTCTTAATCGGATCTACCATTTCAAGAATAGTCTGTTTCTTGGTAAACTCGATTTTAAGATGAGGCATGATTGAATCAGCAAGTTTCCCCGCAGTTCTAATGGTCGAAATGGCCAGAATTGTTTCCGGAGCAAGTTTTTTATTAACTTTTCCAAAATTTTCCAGCGCGCCGTGAACTGACCGGACAAGAGCTTCGGTGACATTTACATCAGCCGGAAGATCGTCAATCGTTTCAAGAGTGACCAAAGGGAAAACATCTTCAAAGGTGTCCCCGTCAGCCTTCGGGTCCCACTGCGCACGGTAAAGACCTTCAAAAAGGACTTTAATTGTGCCGTCAGGAAGCCTGAGCATCTGGAGAATTTTACTTACAGTACCTACTCTGAATAAATCTTCAGGTTCTGGCTTTTCTTTCTCTGGAAACTGCTGGGTTACAAGGAAAATCTTTTTATCATGTTCCGAAATAGCTTCTTCAATGGCTTTTATAGAAGCTTCGCGCCCTACAAAAAGGGGTACGATAGAACGCGGGAACATTACGACTTCCCGCAGTGACATCATTGGAAGAATATTTTTTTCGGCGGATTCGTTGCCACCTTCGAATATTGTGGACGACATTTATCCTCCTGCTTTTAATCTGGAAAAGTTTTCGAATTTAACAATAACTCTGAGTAAGTGAAATAATACCCGCAATAGTTTTGTCAAATCCTGAAATGGATATTTGTTTCAATTTTAAAAAATAACAAAAAATAGGAATAAGATATAGAAAAATGATCAAGGCAGGCGAACTGAAAAAAAACGCCTCCAGTCTTATCGGCTGAAGGCGTTTGTAAGTTTATGCACTTTTTACTTCATTATGATAAATGAGCAAAGGTTCCATTCCTGTTTCAACAACACTTTTATTGATGACACACTCTTTTACTCCGGTAAGAGAAGGAAGAATGTACATAATATCAAGCATGATCGATTCAAGAACATTTCTAAGTCCGCGGGCACCGGTCTTTCTTTTTACAGCCATGTGGGCAATGCTGTTAAGAGCATTTGATGTAAATGTCAGACGCACGCCATCCAGATCAAACATTTTTTTGTACTGTTTAATCAGTGCATTCTTAGGTTCCTGAAGGATGCGGATGAGATCCTCTTCAGTAAGCTCAGAAAGAGCGGTCTGAACAGGAATACGACCTACAAATTCAGGAATTAAACCGAATTTTACGAGGTCGGCAGGTTCTGACTTACGGAACATTTCGCTGACACCAAGTTCTTTTTTGGATTCAACTTTTGCACCGAAACCTATTCCTGATCCCTGCAATCTCTGCTGTACAATCGTATCGAGTCCGATAAATGCACCGCCGAGAATAAACAGAATATTTGAAGTATCAAGTCTAATGAATTCCTGCTGAGGGTGCTTACGGCCGCCCTTAGGAGGAATATTAGCTTCAGTTCCTTCAATTATTTTCAGTAATGCCTGCTGCACACCTTCACCGGAAACATCACGCGTAATAGACGGTCCATCACCTTTACGGGAAATTTTGTCTATTTCATCAATATAGATAATTCCGCGAGAAGCAGATTCGATATCATAGTCAGCATTCTGCAAAAGCTGAACAAGGATATTTTCTACGTCTTCACCGACATAGCCGGCTTCAGTGAGAGTTGTTGCATCTGCAATTGCAAAAGGAACTTTAAGAACCCTTGCAAGAGTCTGTGCAAGCAGAGTTTTACCTGAACCGGTAGGTCCGATCAAAAGGATGTTGCTTTTGTCTATTTCAACATCATCAGAACTGGACTTAGCATAGAAAACACGCTTGTAGTGGTTATGAACAGCAACAGCCAAAATCTTTTTAGCATGATCCTGTCCGATAACGTATTCATCAAGCAGTTTTTTAATTTCTTGTGGGGATAACAGGTTCCCTGCATCAAACTCCTCGCTGACTGCTTCCTGCGCCATGATGTCATTACAGAGCTGAACACATTCGTCACAGATATAAACATCAGGTCCGGCAATCAGTCTCTGAACCTCATCCTGAGATTTAGAACAAAAGGAGCAATGAAGGTCCTGTCCTGAACCTTTTTTATCTTTACTCATCAGGAATTAACCTTCCTTGGCTTCAAGATTTCCACGCGAAGTAAGAACCTTATCAATAAGTCCGTACTCAATAGCTTCTTCGGCAGACATGAAAAAGTCGCGATCTGTATCTCTTTTAATTTCATCAAGAGTCTTACCTGTATTCTTAGCCATTATGCTGTTCAGGTTGTTCTTGATTCTAAGAAGTTCTTTGGTCTGAATTTCAATATCAGTAGCCTGTCCCTGTGCACCGCCGAGTGGCTGATGGATAAGGATACGGCTGTTCGGCAAAGAGTAACGACTGCCCTTTTCACCGGAACATAAAAGAAATGCACCCATGCTGGCGGCCTGCCCCATACAAAGGGTGGCTACAGGAGCTGAAATGTATTGCATGGTATCATAAATCGCCATACCGGCAGTAACAACCCCGCCAGGAGAATTAATATACATAAAAATTTCTTTTTCAGGATCTTCTGATTCTAAAAAAAGCAACTGAGCGCAAATAACACTTGCAACATGGTCGTCAATCGCGCTTCCGAGCATGATAATTCTGTCTTTCAGAAGGCGTGAGTAAATATCGTAAGCGCGTTCAGAGCGTCCTGTGGTTTCAATAACAATAGGTATGGTTCCAGACATCTATATCTCCCGAGAGAAGAAATGTAATATAATTAAAAAGGGTGAAATTCTCATAAGTGCGAACTAAACCACCCCTCATAAGGGCCATTTTTCCAAAGAACATTCTAATCGTTTGAAAGTCTATGTTCAAGTATAAATCAGAGTAACTCCGACTTCGTCCTTTCTAGTTTAACTAGTTAACTAGATATACGATCATAGACAACCCTTTTCCCGGAAAAATAAAAATGGCGACACGGTTGATAAACTGTGCCGCCATTTTTTGCTTATAAAAAAACTGAGATATTAATTATCACCTTTTACTTCAGGTTCTACTTCAGTAACATTTGCGTTTTCGTAGATGAACTCAGCAGCTTTATCTGCAATAAGTCTATCTTTCAAAGGCATAATGAGATTGTGTTCTTCGTAGTAAGACTTAACAGAGCTGAAGTCCTGACGGGTCTGCTGAGCAATCTGGTGAAGAGCTCCTTCAACTTCCTGAGGTTCAACAGTGAGTTCTTCACGGTTGGCAACATGAAGAAGGAAGATTTCAGTGCGGACACTTTCTTCTGCAAGAGGAGTCTGTTCTGCGCGAAGTTCATCCATGCTCTTACCGAGTGATTCAAAGCTGCGGCCTGAGCGTTCAGCACGGGTAATAACGTCTGCAACCATACGGTCGATGCGGTCGTTAAGAAGAGAAGGAGGAAGCGGAAAGTCAAGATCCTTAACAATAGCGCTGATCAGTTTAGTAAGAGCTGCGCTCTTGCAAAGCTGTTTGCGGTTGGCAGTGTATGACTGTTTAATGATTTCACGCATTTTTTCAACTGAGTCGAAACCGCCGATTTTTTTGACAATGTCATCAGTCAGTTCAGGCATTTTGCGTTCTTTAACTGCGTGAACAGTAACTTTCATAGTAGCTGTTTTGTTTGCAAGATCAGCGTTTATGAAATCTTCAGGGAAAGTAATATCAGTCTGACCGGATTCGCCGGATTTGAGAGTCTTTACGAAATCTTCAAATTCCTGCAGGGAGTGGCCTTCACCGATAGGAAGGTCAAAGTTGTCTGCCTGAACACCGGGAATAGGTTCACCGTTCATTTCAGCGGAGAAAGTTACAGAAGCAAGTTCGCCGTCTTTTGCAGGGCGATCTTCTTCGATAGGCTCAATTTTAGCCATGTTCTGGAGAAGTCTTTTTTCAACATCTTTAAGTTCGCTTTCAGGAACTTCTGCGCGTTCTTCTTCAACAGCAAGTCCAAGGTATACAGGAGTATCAAATTCAGGAACAATTTCAAATTTGATAGTATAAGTGAAGTCTTCGCCTCTTACGAGTTCAGCAGCATCAACATCTATTTTAGAAACAGGAACAATCGACTGACCGTTCAGAATTTCATTGATCTGGTAATTGATCAGGTCAGTTGTAGCTTCGCCGACAATCTGTTTTTTGTATTTTGACTGAACAACAGAGGTAGGAACTTTGCCCTTTCTGAAACCCTTAATAGGTGTCTGCACTTTATAAAGCGCAATAGTGGCATCCAGTGCTGCGCCTACTTCTTCAGCGGCAACAGTAACCTTGACAGTTCTTTCTACCGGGGAAACTTCTTCAATATTAAAATCCATTGTATGTACTCCTTCTAAAATATATTCGCCGTGGTCGAAAAATACGACGGTTGTGTACGTAAGCAATGCTATAAAATTAGGTTAGTGAACCCTTTCACATTCGATAGCAAAAGAACTGGGATTATTTAGGCAGTTTCCATACAAAGTCAACCCCTGTTACGGTTTCGTTTAGGATTTAGGCTAAAATATATGGATAATTGATTTTGGAAAAAATAAAATTCCGGCAACCCCTTTCAGATTTACCGGAATTTTACGAAATAAGAAAACCTATTTTATGCAGCTATATCTTTTAAAGATTCAATTTTACCCTTCATTCGGGCAATTAATGCCGCCTGCCCTTTATGTGATGGATTTAAATAACTGATTGCAGTGCCATATGCCTGCACAGCGTCATTAATCCTGCCACTCATCTGATATATTACCGACAAATTATTATACATTGTAGCCCGATGAATTTTGCGGGAATTGCAAGATGCAAGGTTGATAGCTTTTAAAATATTCTCTTCGGCTTTATCAAAATCACCTTCATTACACGCTGCCATCCCTTCTCTGTTTAATTTCCATGCATTGCTGAATCCGCACATAGTCTGCTCCTTAAAATATAATATCTTATTTAATTCTATTAGTTAGCGTTTAATTTGCTCGAACAATAATCTTTATTTATTGAAATTGATTTTCATTGTCAATGTAATTTTACTTTAATTTTAAAAAGCTTCAAACGATTAAGGTCGCCTCTTTAAATCAGATCATTATCCGACAATGATCTAAGTTCAAAAATCGCCTGTTAAATTAACATTGCTTATGATATGTAGTAAACAATCATAGGAGTAATTATGAACCATAAAAAATTCATCACAAATCTGGTTATCTGTTTGCTGTTCCTGTCATCACCCAGCTTTGCGCAAGACTACACTTATCCTATTGTAGATACGGGACAAACTACCTGCTTCGATAACACATCACCTATCCCCTGCCCCGCACCCGGTGCAGATTTTTCCGGTCAGGATGCTCAGTACAAAGGAAACCAGCCGACCTATCGCGACAATGGAGATGGAACCGTCAGCGACCTTGTCACAGGGTTGATGTGGGTAAAAAATCGCGGGAACAAGGTTACATGGGATCAAGCTTTAAGCGGAGCTGAATCCTGCAAAGTCGGCGGTTATTCCGACTGGCGGACACCGACAATTAAAGAACTATACTCATTAATTGATTTTAACGGATGGCTGTTTGCCGCGCCAAGCGGTAAGCCGTTTATCAATACACAATATTTCGACTTTAAATATGGTAACACACAGGCCGGCGAACGGGACATAGACTGTCAGGACTGGTCCGCGACAAAGTATACTGGAACAACCATGAACGGAAATCCCACAGTCTTCGGCGTTAACTTCGCAGATGGGCGCATTAAAGGGTATCCGATAATTAAACATCAAAACAATCAAAAGAATAAACTTTATATTCGTTATGTACGCGGCAACCCGGAATACGGCAAAAATATTTTTGTTGATAACAGCGACAAGACTGTAACCGATACGGCCACAGGTTTAATCTGGCAAAAGGATGACAGCACAACAAAATTAGATTGGAAAGAAGCTCTCAACTATTGCGATAAACTAAGTCTTGCGGGCCGTTCAGACTGGCGTTTACCCAATGCGAAAGAGCTTCAATCCATAGTGGACTATAAGCGCAGCCCCGCAGCAACGGATTCTGCCGCGATCGACCCGATCTTTTCCGTAACAAGTAAAGAATCATACTACTGGACCGCAACCACTCACCTAAACGGACCAAGACCGGGCAACGCCGTGTATATCGCTTTCGGACGTGCAATGGGGTATATGAAACGGCCCGGAAGTTCTCAAGGTCGATGGATGGATGTTCACGGAGCAGGCGCACAGCGCAGTGACCCTAAAACTGGTGATCCGCAGCAGTTCCCGAACGGACACGGCCCGCAGGGAGATGATATCCGCATTAATAATTATGTACGCTGCGTTTCCGGCGGACAGGCAATACCGGATAATCCACCACCGCCATCACCGGAGTTATACAGCACCAATGGACCAAGCAATAATAGAATGATGCCACCCCCTCCGCCACCGCCAAGAGGGAATAATCAAATGCAAAATGATATGAGCGGAATGGGACAGTACGGTCAAATGGATGGAAACGGCCAAGGTCAAAGGCGTGGGCAAGGTATGGGATATGGAAACGGAAACGGTATGATGCAGGGTCAAGGACAAGGCATGCGGCAAGGCCCTCCACCACAAGCCACAACTGCATGCGTAGACATGTCTCGGGGAGACCCGTGTTCTTTTCAAACTCCGCGCAGGACTATCACCGGAAGCTGCCTGCAAATGAACGGCATGGGCGATCAGTTAATATGTGTTCCTGCGGAGCATGGGCGCGGGATGGGTATGTGGGAGTAAGGCACGTAATAAATTAGGTAAAATCTAAATTATATTCAGGCTCGGTTCTGGTGTTGGCGCACCGTTCCGGGCCTTTTTTATGGGGCCGTGCTCCACTGCGTATAGTTTGTAACGCTAGTGTGGTTCCGTGTTTAGTTTGATAAGTAACGCTGATTTTTAATTAGCCATAAGCATATGGCTGTACGGGCATGCAAAAAAGTTAAGTGGGGATTATATTTTGGTGGTGACAAAATATAATGCGTTGTTTATACAAACGATCATTCTTAGACTTATGAAATATAAAAGGGGAAATAATTATGAAAAAATTCTTATTTGGGCCGACTATTACAAACATAATTGCAATTGCTGGAATAATATCAACAATAGGATTTGGTATTTTTGGCGCATACTCAAGTTTTGATGCTAAAAAACAAACAAAGCTTGCAGAAAAACAAAATCTAATAGCAGAAAAACAAACTATAATAGCAGAAAAAAGAGAAATAGAAGTTAAACAACTCAACGCCACACTTAATGGTTTTCTTGATGAATTAAATATAACCAAAAACGATTTAGCTACTAATGGTGTGAAAAGTGCTTTAAAAACAGGACTTGAAAACCTACTAGAAAAAGAAGGCAAGTCGTTTGAATCATTAGTTGAAGCGAAACACTTGGAAGCAGCCAACATAAAATTCGAAGAACTCATTTCTGAAGGTAAACAAGCTCTCGACACTCAAAATTACAATGCTGCATTTGGTTTCTTCACACTCGCAAATGCTTATAAACCTAAATCAAAAGAAGTTGAAAATCTATTAAACAAAACACTATTAGCGCTAGGATCAGCAGCTACGTACACAGATGGTAAATTAAGTATAACTACCAAAACAGCTGAACTTAGACCAATCGACCAAAATGATATTATTCTTACCTTGAAAGAAGCCCGCCAATCTGGAGATGAAATCGAATGTTTCTTTGATATGTTCAACAATACAAGTGAGGATATCACACTAGACATGGCAGAGAAATCAAAAATAGTAGCCAACGGTGGAGCAATAAACATAGAAAAGATTAGAATTAATAACGAGGAAGTACATGCTAATCAGGATATTTATATTCCTAAAAATGTTGTGCGATCCTTCACGACACGATTTCTCGTAAAAAAGAACGTACCATTTCTCCAATCTGTACTCATGAAATTTAGAGTTTGTGATGATAACAGGTATTACATTAATTACGATTATCCAAAAGTTAAAGTTGAACATATGAAACCAACTGAGAATGCACAAGAGCATGGAAAAGTAGTAATTAAACTTGAAGACATTCAAATAAAAGGGATGCAAGCGTATTGCACAATACTAATTTCTAATACAGATAAGGATAGAAAATTTGAGACAGGCGACTTCGACAGAGCCTACTTGTCTAACGGAGGAACACATTTTTATGCTAAAAAAATAAATATCGATGGTAAAATCATTTCATCAGGAGCTTGGATTAATATTGCTCCTGATGAAAGTAGAAGACTAACTTTAATTTGTGACAGAACTCCAGATATAAAATTCGGACACTTCAAAGAAGCTATTATGCCGCTTCGCTTTTTTGGGTACAAAAATCCTTTTGATTTCAGAATACCTACGACTACTGAGTTAGTGCAGCAATAAAAAATCCCCCTTGTATGATTAAAAGCATGCTAGGTGATTCCACATATAAAGATTCTTCGTCCACCCATCACACTTAAACGTGTTCATGAGATTACTGTATAAAATATACAATGGAATCATGATGGGAATATAATTGGCCATGAAAAAACCCGCCGGAAGGCGGGTTTTCTTAACTGAAAGAATTAGTTAAATCATCCTAACTAAAGTTCTTCAATTGTAGTGTATTTATCCCAAGAGCTTGGGTGAGCACTAGAATGAAAGTACCTAGGTAGCTTAACATTGTTTTTTCTTGCATTAAAGAAAAATTCATAAACTAAACAATCAACATCTTCCGTTACCCCTTTAGTGCAGGCGTTAATAATAATTACAGGATCATAACTTTTTAGCCTTTCAATAAAATTATTTTTTTCTCGTACCATTAAGGCTTTCCAAACCGCATCTCGCAAAGAACCTGCTTTGATATTTCCCCTAGTCGACTGACCATGCAAACTATATAGCGAAGCTTGAAATTGAACAGGATTTGAAATAACCACGTGGTATTCCTTACCTGTCTCCAAATTGCAACTTTCGAGTTTTTTGATCAGCTGATTACGAATCCTACTCCCTGTAGAACCTTGAGCAGGAGCAATAGGCCTCATTCCTTCAGGATCAAGACCATCATATTCTTTATAATGTGGAAATTCTAACAAAAGCAATATCACATTACCATCTTTACAACAATAATCTGCGACATTGCAAGAACCCAGTGTATCAAGGGTCCCGCTCTCCCTAACTTCAGCTTTTGTCCTCTCACCATCTTTTACTGTATATCTCCAACAATCAGGACCCCTTTTATCTTCATCAAAAACTTTCGATATAGAAACAGATTTGGCATAAAATCGAATAAAATTAGTACAATTTACGTATCGTTTAAGCCATCCAACTTGATCTTTAGCTAATGGAATGTTTTGTGCTTTTGTCATTATAAATCCCCTGAATACTCTTAATACCCTGTCCCATCTCAGCAAGCAATAGCCCATCATTATTACACTTATGAGACCGAACCTTAATCCCCCATCTCACTTAGGCGATACGGTAACCGGAGTCCGCATAACCTCACACTATAAATATTCTATTCAAATACGCCTAGACACTTAGACCATTAATCAGCTAAACTCATAGCCCATGAACACACTAGCCCACGCCTTACTCCCAATAAATATTATGGGTTTAATGGAAACCCCAGATCACTTCAGGCATGAAATGAGAAATCTATACTGCGCAAGTGCATCATGGATTCCCACTTGGTTACATCATGAATTTGCTGCACTATTATTAATGATTCTTGGCGCAATTCTGCCAGATATAGTTGATCGAGCGTTCTCAGGCCACAAGCGGGCGACACACTTGCAATACAAAAAAAATGCGGGCGAATGGCTTTCAGAACGAGAATTCAGCGAAATGCTTGAAGCAAAAAAATCATGGTGGGCAATACATCGAAAACTAACCCATTGGTGGGTTATCCCCATCATACTTTACGCTATAGGACTTCAACCTGTAGCGATAGGCTGGGCATCACATCTACTGTTAGATGCCATAACCCCGATGGGAATACCAAAATTAAGCCCATTTCCAAAGGATGAAACCGGATACATGCGGTTTACTTTTTTGAGCGATTTAAAATGGTTTGAAGGAGTTGTAACGCTGGTGCTGGTTGCGATGACTATAGCAGGGTTTGTGGTGTAAACTTTATTGAATGACATTTCCCGCATTATCGCAAGACAACCAATAATAGCATTTTAAACAGGTGAGGTTTCAACCAGAACCTCAGAGCACATTTCAGAATTTTGGGTAGCATTAGGGTAGCAAAAAGAAAAGGGTTCACGATGCTTTAGCAACGTAAACCCTTGATTTCTATGGTGGGCAATGCAAGATTCGAACCTGCGACCTTCAGCTCCGGAGGCCATGAAAGCGAATGTGCATCATGTTATTTCAGCTAGTTAACACCCATTCTATTCCCTTAAAATTTGGCTTTTTCAGGTGGAAAGGTGAGTAAATCGTGAGTAGGATTTTATTGATCCATTGACATTAAAAGCCCCCCTTTATACGCAGTTCATATTGCAATAATCACATTGTAATATAACTATTAATTAATGAGGGTTTATTATGAAACGTTTAATAAAAGCATATTTATTGTCTTTGGCAATGTTGATGTTGGCGTGCGGTGCTGTAAATGCCGAGGACAACTTTAATGCACAAGGAAGCGCCCTTGTCCCTGGAGTAACCCTTTCGTTTAGTAATGGGAAAGGGAATATTACTGATTTAGTGTTAACCAATATTACAAGTGAGAAGGTTCAGTGTCGAGTAGCATTTTATAATGATGAAGGAGCGGATATCACCTCCTATGTAAAGATTTATTCAGGAGGAACTACCTATAAGCTTATTTCTTCTGGCACAGGAAATTTTGAGCTTCCTGCACGAGCAACTAGACAAGTAACTCTCAAATCGACTGTACCGATTTGGACTGTGGGGTATGCCATAGTTGAGTGGGCTTCTGATGATACACAGACAAGAAAGGCCCTTATAGGTGCGATGAGACAATGGACAAATACTATTATGGGATGGACCCTCATTAATAACGGACAACCTTTCTAATACTTATTACATCCCAGCAGACAAAGCCCCTTGCAACTAACATTGCAAGGGGCTTACTATTTTAAAGTGAGCAAAATTTATTAGATTCGATTCACACCATAAAGAACTTCACTAATAAATTAATTTCATAATACCCTCCAATTATTAGCTATCCATTGACATTAAAAGACCCCCTTTATACGCAGTTTATATTGCAATAATAACATTGTAATATAACTATTAATTAATGAGGTTTTATTATGAAACGTTTAATGAGATTAGGCATGCTGTCTGTTGCAATGCTAGTACTTATGTGCGGGGCGGCTGGAGCACAAGATTTTCCGGTTAGAGGAAGCGCAATTGTTCCTAACTTATTGTATCAATTTTGGTCTTCCGAGCAAAGCATAGACTCATACATAACAATTACAAATATAACCAATGTTGCAGTAAAATGCCGGGTATTGGTCTATGATCATTCAGGAAACGACATAAGCTCATATGGTATAGCGTTAACAGGTGGTAATGGAAATTGGGCCACAGTCTCTACTGGTTCTGCTGATTTTGAAATTCCAGCTCACGGATCACGCTTTTTCCATTTAGCTAATACCTATCCACTTAAGTCCATTATTGCACATGCCATTATTGAATGGTCCGCTGATGACGCAAAACTAAGGAAAGCCCTTATTGCAGGAGGATGGACATTTTTTGTAATGGGCAATTCTAATTTCAGCCACGGAAACTTCCTTGTTAATCACGGAGATCCTTTTTAAACTATTTTCCCAAAAGACAACCATAACAAGCCCCTCGCAACTAACATTGTGAGGGGCTTACTATTTTAAATGGATAAATTACTTTCATAATCCACTCCAATCATTAGCTATATATTGACATTAAAAGACACTCTTTATACACAACTTATATTGCAATAATAACATTGTAATATAACTATTAATTAATGAGGTTTTATTATGAAACGTTTAATAAAAGCATATGTATTGTCTTTGGCAATGTTGATGTTGGTGTGCGGAACTGCGGGGGCGGATGATTTTAATGCACAAGGAAGCGCTTTAGTCCCCGGTATAGAATTTGGTAAACATGGTGGTTTTTCACTGTCTTCAGCATTATATCTATCTAATATTACGAATGAAACCATAAGATGTCGTGTATGTTTTTATGACCACGACGGTAACGATATGTCTTCACGTATAAAAATTAGATCAGGTTCCTCAGCCTCATGGCAGATTATTCTCGCAGCAGGAACGGGAGAAGCTGACATACCAGCACATTCTACGCGTATTTTCAGTTTAGAAACAACTAATAATGAAGAATATAGAATTGGGCATGCATATATTCAATGGAGTTCAAGTGATCCAAAACCTCATAAAGCACTTATTGGTCTATTGAGGAATGCAGGAGGCAACTCAATTGGACTAGTATCAGCTCATTCTCAAATTAATAATGGGCAACCATTTTAATTTTGATTCCATTCTAACAAGAAAGCCCCTCGCAACTTCCGTTGCAAGGGGCTTAAACATTCAATTTGAAAGACGTGAACCTCCAACATCCTTGCCAACCACCCCACCCTATAAATTCAACAAATAATTATAATTTAACATTGACAAGCAATCTTGACAGCTTTACAACTTACATATGGCAAAAGAACAAACTGTATTTTCAATGCGTATGGACAAAGACCTACACAAACGCATCAAAATCTTTTCCGCAGAGCAGGAAATGACCATTAAAGACATGTTCATTGAATGTATGGAAAAGCGAATGGCAGAGGCAAAGAAGAAAGAAAAAGAAGAAAAGTAGCCCAAAAAAAGACGGCCCGCCAAGGTGTACCACCACCTAGACGAGCCTAACCAAAAACGACCTTAACAGGAGGTACGTTATGGCTGAAAAGAACTTAGCCAATTCACACACTTCTGACAACAGTTCAGTTGTTAGCTCCCCTACGCTTGCTATTGCTGATGGTAAGCCCGTTGTTTCGTCCCTTACGATTGCTGAACATTTTGGCAAACGCCATGATGACGTGCTTAAAAAGATTAAACAGCTCGATATTCCGGATGATTTTGGACTCCGCAATTTTGCGGAGTCCTCTTATGTCAATGCTCAGAACAAAGAAATGCCCTGCTATAACCTCACTCGTGACGGCTTCGCCTATCTGGTCATGGGCTTTACTGGCAAAAAAGCATCCGCATGGAAAATACGTTATCTTGAAGCGTTTAATACAATGGAAGAAGAGCTTCTACGGATTCAGAACAAAACAAGCCACAACCAAACCATACAGGCTATTTCGGATTGCTTGATACGTGACAACACCGTGCATGCATTTATTAATGAAGCGTGCGAAATAGCATCATGGGGCCGAGTTTCAAAAACAGAGCTGTATCAATATTACAAACTGTTTTGCGAACGGAACGACGAACTGGCCATGCACCGTGCACGCTTTTTTGCTGATCTATACTCTATGCTCAAAGACGTAAGAGAAACACGGCCACGCATAGACGGGCATCGTTGCCGTATGCTTTTAGGCATTGCGCCATATCCTCAGCTCGATGCACCATCAAAAGTTCCCAAGCTTCCTGCGCCCAAAACCGAACCAGAGATTTATGGCCATAGCTCCCCGAAAAATTCCATAGCTACGGCAAAAACGATCATATTCCAAAATCTGGAACAACTCCCAAGAGCAGAACGCCAAGCAATGCTAATGGCCTACGATGCCCTTATTGAAGCAGAACAGGTTTTAAGTGTGGAGGCAGAAAATGAATAGTAATGATCTATGCCACCACGTTTCGGATATGATGTCAGCGGCTTGTTCCCTCGAATATTTACGGGACCAAATGGAACTGGAACACCGCTATGGCGAAGCTTACCTACTAGACTTAATACGAAAGAAAGTTTCAGAAGGTGCCGAAGCCTTTAGTATGTACGAAGTGGAAGAGCAAAAGAAAAAGGATAGGAAGGGTAAGCCTGCGGCGGTTTTGGAGTTGGTGCGGAAGTAAAAGATTCAACCTCTCGCAGAATATTCTGTGAGAGGCTATCACCTATCTAAATAATCATCATAAATTGATTTTGTATCTTCAACATCTTGCTTTTATTTCAAGCATAACCTATCCACAATTAAGGCATATAACGACCCGGAGAATTGAAGAATGAAAAAAATATTTATTAAATCCCAAAAAAACCACCCCTATATCATAATAACCATTTTAACACTTGGTGTTATAGCCATAACACTGACAGCAATATGGCCCGAATGGTTGTCTAGTACAATAGAGCACCTCAAAAAAGGTGCTAACGGTGGTAAGGATAAAGTTGCAAACTATATAATATACAGAAACATGGGCCTTTCAATTGCCGGACTGATAGGGCTTAGCTTTGCCTATTCCCGTTCAAAAAGTCTTTCAAGACAAGCAACAGTTGCCGAACAAGGGCACATCACAGATAGGATCATAAAAGCGACTGAGCAATTAGGAAGTCCAGAACTCCATGTTCGAATTGGCGCTATATATACTTTATGGAGAACAGCACAAGATACTAAACTAGAAACAGATAAAATCATGATTTTAGATATGCTGTGTGCATATATTCGTAGCCCAACCAGAAGTGATCATGATTTAGAACACTTTAATCTAAAAAATAAATATGGGAAAATAAAACAAATACACGAAAAAAACAAAATACGAGAGGATGTACAAATTTGTTTAACCTTAATTACAAAAAATATTTCAAGTTTTGAGCTAACTAAACATTATCCTTGTAATCTCCAAAATTCAAACTTAAATGAGGCAGACCTTGTTAAGGCAGACCTTAAGGAAGCAGTCCTTCATGGAGCAAACCTTAAAGGGGCAAACCTTTATGGAGCAAACCTTCAGAGGGCAAACCTTGATAAAGCAAACTTTGAGAATGCAAGCCTTCATAATGCAAATCTTAATTGTACAAGCCTTCATACGGCGAATCTTAAAAAGGCAAACCTTATGTGTGCAAACCTTATACTGACAAACCTTCAGCACGCAAACCTTCAAAGAGCAGTCCTTCAGGGAACAGATCTTCATGAGGCAGACCTTCAGTGGGCAGACCTTCAAGGGGCAAGACTTTGGGAAGTCAAACTTAAAGGGGCAAACCTTAAGAATGTTAATTTTGAGGGCGCAAGCCTTAGCTATCTAAACCTCGAGGGAGCAGACCTTAAGGACACAAATCTGAAAGGAGCAAACCTTGAAAGCGCAAATCTTCAGAAAGCAAACTTTTATGGGGCAGAACTTGATGGTGTGATATTTCAAAGTGCAAACCTTAAGGAAGCGAACCTTCAATGGGCATGCCTTGAAGGTGTAAACCTTCACAACGCAAATCTTAAAAAGGCAAACCTTGAAAATGCAAACCTTAATAATGCAGATCTTGAAAATGCAAAACTCGAAGAAGCACAACTTCAAAGGGCAAGCCTCGAAGGGGCCTCCCTTTGGAAAGCAACGCTTCAGGGGGCAAACCTTCAGAGCGCAAATCTTCAAAAGGCAATACTTTGGAATGTAAATCTCGAGGGGGCAGACCTTAAGGAGGCAAATCTTAAAGAGGCTAACTTTGAAGGCGCAAACCTTAAAGAGGTAAACTTTGAAGGAGCAAACCTTCAATGGGCAGGATTCAAAAATGCAGACGTTAAAGGGGCAAACTTTAAGAAGTCAGACCTTCAATGGGCAGGCCTTGGAGGAGTAGACCTTGCGGAGGCAAATTTTGATAAAGCAAACCTTGACGACACTTTTTTTTCAAACAATTAGTCATAGTTACTTAGATATAAATATATTATGGATTAAAAACAAATCACACCCTCTCCCCCTCAACACTAGTAACATACCCCCCACTCCCCAACTTATGAGTCGCACGGGTAACACTCCAAAGACCATTAACCCCATCACGAAAACCGGAAAGCGAAAGCCTACATTCTGCCCTTAGCTCTGGCCTTCCCGGAAGGCTTACGGAAAGGCTTTGCTTACCCCTTTGGAAAGCCTCTAGTTTAGCCTTTGCCGCTTTTGCCGCTGACTCCTGCGTGGGGTAAATATGCCGAATGCGACGCATGGGTTCCCCTGCTCCTGCAATCTCTTCAATATCCTTTGCAGATTCTACAGAACGCCAGATAGCAACGACCTGATTATAGTCAGTTCTGGCGGTGATAGTTACACGGTAATTTGTAACGTCTGTGGGGATCAGGGCCACGGTAGGCATTGATTTGCCGGAAATAGTTTTACCCTGCCCCTTGTGAGCAAATACAAGCTTGCCCCCGTTAGCCTTGGCTATTGCGTCGTGATCTTTGGCTATGCGGGTTAATAGATGCATGTCAGATTCGTTTATCTGGTCGATATGCGGTAAACCTACGCCGGACAAATCAGAAGCAACGGCAGGGTCAAGTCCGTGGTCAGCACTTACCGTTGCCACTAATGCGCCTATCGTTTGCGGTAGCCATGAACGTGTTTTCTGTGTCTGAAGATGATAATACGCCTTGCTCTTTTCCTGCGGTGCGCCCGCCGCCTTAATGCACATTTTATCCGGCGGACCTGAAAGCGTAATTTCGTCCGAAACAAACAGCCCCATATATGTTGCCGCTTCTCCGTAACCAAGCCATACTTTAAGCTGTCCACCTGCTTTCGGTAGCCTGTACCCTTTATCGTGCAGGGAAATAGACAAAGAATCAGATTTTACGCCAGCTTCATCAGTTATAGTCAAAGAAATTAAATTTTCCCGAATAGCTTCGGTTATGTCGCTTCCGTCCGCTTCAACTCTGTATGCTGGCTTGTGAGTTAATCCCATAAACTTATGCCTTGATCTTTTTCCGGTGTAGCCAGTTCCGGCAAGTCAATTTCAATACCAGCATCAAAAACCGGACCTTTATCAGCAAGGCCGGGATTAGCTTCAAGCACAGTGGCAACGGCAGATTCACGCCCGTAATATTTAAAGCAAATTCTATCTAACAAATCGCCGTCTTTAGTTCTGTAAATCATTCTTCGTACCGCTGAATTTTAAGTGTAAATTCTTGCTTACGGGCAACACCATCTTTAAAAAACACGCTGTCCTTTTCACCAACGGAAAGAATCACCCATTCATCATGGACATTGCCAAGCCCATCTACCAGCATCAGCGGGTCGCCCTTCGCTTGCATTGCCCGCATTTTATCAATCTGTCCTAAACCGCCTTTGTAATGAGGATAGATAACACCGGGCAATGTTATTGAATCATCCCCCGGCCCCAAATCCTGCATAGCGGCTCGTTTACCTATCCTATTAATTTTACCCCACCTTTGAGCCGTTGAACGTTGCAAGGTCTGGTATGCGGCTGTATCAACACTAAAAAGAAATTCACCTAGTTTCAGCATTGCCATAAAAAACTCCTAATCATGCAGGGCAAGGCGTGCATTATCGTGATTATTTTCTTCAATTCTCCGCATAACTTCATCCGCTATTTCTTCGGCAGACTGCCCCGGTGCGGCATTAATAGTAATAGTATATTTATTAGATGATGTTGAAGAACTGGCTTGTACTGAACGTGCTTCAACAGGCATTGCCTCGGTTATTGTTTCAGCACGGGCCGTCGCAACAGGGATAGCTTTAGCAACGGCCTTACCAACTATAACCGTTTGATCCTTTTCTTCATCATCACCAAACCCAAAAAAACCAGCTACAGAAGAAATTGCCGAACCTATCCCGCCAAAAACAGCGGCGGCTTTGTCACCAATCCAGCCGAATAAATCGCCAACCCAAGCCTTGATTGGCGACCAATGCTGAATGACAAGCCCCAACGGGGTAAAGTTCATAAAGACAGATTTAATAAAGTCGAATCCGTCGGAAACAGCATTGCCAATCATTGAACCAAAGTTGCCGAAAAAGTCGCAAATCGGGTCCCAATATTTCCAGACAAGCACAGCCGCGCCGATTACCGCAGTAACAGCCAGCCCAATAGGGTTTGCCATTACTGCCGCACCTATTGCACGAATGCCCGTAACAACCGCCGGAAAATAAGTTGAAACAATCGGGACAATAGCCTTGCCCACAGTGAAAAGATTAGTTGCAAAGCGTCCAATACCCAATGCGGCTTTGGCTCCAAAAGCAAACCCGATAGCAATAGCGAGATTATCAAAACCGCCAACAAATGAGGCTACCGTCGAAACCGCACTACCTATTGTTGAAACAACGGTATAAACTCCGCGCCCAAATGCCAGAAAGCCCGGTATTGAATCCTTGACGGCATCCCCTATGCCGATCAAATCTTTTTTGTTACTTGTAACCCAATCGGCAAGCTTTGGACCGTATTCATCAACCAGCGGAGCAATTGCACCACCTATCAAACCAAAAAATTCAGAAGTAACAGACCCGACAACGGTAGTGAGATGTGAAAAGGCCGTATTATACGCCGCCGCACCTGCCCGCCCTTCGTCAGAAAGAACATTTAGCCGCATTTGCTGATCTAGAATTTCATCAATGCCCTCTTTACGTGATCGAAGATAACCAAAAAATTTATTAGCTTCACCGCCGAACAGCATATCAGCGGCGGAAACAGCCGCCTGCTGATCAGGCATATCTTTGATGGCTTTTGCTATTTCCCGGAACTGTTCTTCCGGTTTCATATCTCTAAGCTCTTCAAAAGACAGACCGAGCATTTCAAGTGATTCTTTTACAGGTGTTGTTTCTTCAAGCCCGGCACTTTCACCGAGCTTGTTATTCATTTCTTCAACAAGGTCGCCCACATTGTCGATTTCAAACCCGGCTTCTTTGGCAACTCCGCCCCACGCCTGAAGACTGTCCGCAGACATATTCAGTGATCGGGCGAGGGCCACTTGTTCACCCGTGGCCTTATTTGTCATAGTGACAGCCGCGCCAACAACACCAATTCCAGCAGCAACACCAACCCCGATACGGGCCGCGTCACCTATCTGGCTTTTCATTCTGCTGCCAGCTTCAACCGCACGGTTCAGGCTATCCATATTGCGCTTGGCTTTGCTCAGTTCAGCAGACAAGCGAATATGCTCGCCCGTAAGATTAGAGGTTTTTACCCCCGCCTTTTGCAAGGCCGCGCCCATATCGTTTAGCTTTTCACGACCTGCATTATAAGCCCGTCCGGCTTTCTCTGCGGCGGCATCCGCACGGGCCAGCTCCGCAGTCATTTTTTTAGAAGGCTTTAAGGTTGCTTCATGCTCTTTGCGAAGCTTAGCGGCATTGCGCTTAAGTTCGTCATACTCTTTGCCGAGTTTACCAACAGCTTGAGGATCGTACTTTTCAAGCATATCAAGTTTATCTTTAGTGTTGCGAACAGCATCACCAACTCCGGAAAGATCACCGCCCAAGACTTTAATACTTGAGCGGAAGGATTCTTTCACGGCTCCGCCTATCTCAACAACTGCGGAAAACTTTTTATTTGCCACTTTGCAACCTCATTGCCTCGCTTAAATCATCAAGAAAATCTTCTGTATCCATGTCCATAATTTCGGAGCGGCTCCAACCTGTAAAATGGGCCAGAGCCAACACCCTTTGCCGAACCTCTTTAGGTTCTAGGATAAAAAACTGCGGTACTCTTTTTGAAGCTTTGAATAATCTTTCATGTCCATATTTTCGATCACTGCCGGAGCAACTTCGCAAAGATTGGCAAAAAGCTGTACTTCAATTTCATCCTGCGACTTGCTGGATTTTTTAGCGACAAGCTGATCCTTAACTTTAGGGCGACGCATATTAATTTTATCTAGCGGAACCCCGCCAACCTCAACCGGATATTCAAGTTTAATTTCACTCATTTTTAAATTCTCCTATAACCGTTTTGATTTATACTTTTATTGCGTTGCGAATTTCTTCAAGACGGTCTTTACCGTTAATAGCGCGCTTCATGTTCGGGATATCAATTTCATGCAGGATTGTGCCGTCCTGTTCCCGTTTGTAATATTCAAGCTTCATGGTAAATGTTTGATTATTCTTTTCGCCAGCTTTCCAAGACCCATCTTCAATAGATGTTACGGTCCCACGCATATTGATAACAACGGGCTTTACAGAACCGTCCCAAGATTCCAGCGCGCCCCGCGCGGTGAGCTGTGTTTTTTCACCAACGGCAACACCCCATAAGCTTAAAACTTCAGGGAAATGCCCGGTCAAAACAAATGATGTTTCAAGGCCTTCCATGCCCATATCAATTGCTATTGGACCATCCATACCCCCGGCACGGTGATCATCTGTTTTAACCCCCAATTTTGGGGGCTTAAACTCTTCAGCGTTTCCGGCATAACCTTTACCATCAACCGAAATAGAGAAATTTTTCAGAATATAATCTGCAACTGGCATTAGAAAATCTCCTCAAAGTAATCGTTAACCATACGACTACGGAAAGTTACGTGTTCGGCGGGTGCTGGCGGGGTAAAGTCAAAGTCAAAATATACCTTACCTGCCGCAATCTGATCCGGTGAATTAAGTTCTGGATCAGCCCAACAAGTGCCGCCAAGTATTGCGCCTTGATTAACCAGAGAACGAAGATAGTTATTAACGCCCTCGGTTACATCTTCCATGTATGTTTTGGTTATGTTGCGATCCACGGCCCAAAGGTGAGCTTGAAGCAGGGATTCATTAATCATGTCCGCAGTACGGCGAACAGAAAGGAAAGCCCATTTAGCATCCGATGAACAAGTCCGGTTGCCCCAAAGCCTGAATCCGTCTTCATTAATGATAGTGGTTACATTCTTTTCATTAAGCAGGTTGGCGCGGCAATTTGCATCGCCAAGCGCAAAATCAACAGGGCGGGCCGTGCCGGAAATACCCATAATTTCCTGATTAGATGGCGACCACCAAAACCCTTTATCATTATCAATCTTGGCAATCAGCCCTGCAACGCGCGCGGATGGCGGTTCATTTACATAAACCCCGTTGCGATAAACTTTTACCCACGGGTCAACGACGTAACAGCGTCCGCCAAGGTCATTTTCCATGCTGATTGCATCAGCATCGTTAGTGTTGGGACCATCAACAAGGATAGTAGCCCGTAGACGCGGTGCTATTCCTTCAAGTTCTGCAACAACCGGATTCTTAAAGAAAATACCAGGATGTTCGGAATCCTCTTCTTGCTGGTGGGTAAAGCCCGGCGCAAGTAGAATGCGAGGGGTAAAGCCTAAAGCGGACTTTGAACCAAGCAAGGCTTGAACGCCTAAGTAATTGCCGTTTATCGGATCAACTCCGCCGATTACATTCGTCATGGTTTCGGCATCGTTTGCGCCTTCTTCAACGCGGATCACAACCACCACGGCCCCGATCTGGTCAAAGATTGCATCAAGCGCATTGGGCAAAGTACCTGCTCCGTTACCCACTGTATCAAGTTTTGCGGCCTCAGTACGATTACCTGCAATCATAACAGGTTTATTAAGCGGGAAAACGGCTTCATCAGCATCAGGGGCCGTGCCTATAATGCCGATTACCGAAGACCGGACAGTCCGAATAGTGCGCGGGCCATCGTCAATTTCGATAACCTCAACGCCGTGTAAAAAAGTTTCAGGCATTTTTTTCTCCTGTTTAGTTATTACGACCCATCAAAATTATGCGGAAAATTCCGAAGATGTTTTTAAGTGCACTTTTACGAGTTTCGACATTTGTTGCGGCTTCGTAAGCGGCTTCTGCCGCGTCAAGAGCACTACGGGTTTGATTCGATATTTTGCCGCTATCAATAAGGCGTACCGAAAGTTTTACCGACTTCTCTGTACCCGGCAGAATAATTTCAGAAGAGTTACCGAGTTCATTAAGGATGAACGGCGCAAGCTCCGCCGCCAGTCTCTTTTTTTCGGCAATCGTCATATCATTTATATTTATACTCATGGGCTATGCTCCTTGTTTCCAAGTATCGATTTGAGTTTCAGCAACGCGGCATTCGCTATCCTTAGATAATCCAGACACGCCAAGGGCCACACGGCGGAAAGGTTCAGCCGGGGTTTGTTTGGTCGATTCAAGTAAAATGAAATCAGGGCGGTCTGGATCGGAATCCGTGCCGAGGGTGGCATTTTCAATATCAATTTCGGCAAAATCTGCTTGAGCGAAAGCAGCCCCGGCGGGGCCAGTTGCGGCTGTAAGTTTAGGGATTATGTGAGCGCGAGTAGGGGGTTCTGTGTATCCGGCGGCGGAAGTATCGATTTCAAATAACCTCTCGTTTTTAAGCAATTGGACTTCATCAGCACTAATTCCTCTATTAAACACTCGGATTTGATCAACATACTGTGTATAATGAAACATGCCCAAAAACACTAAATTTGAATAACCCGGCAGTGTCACAGAGTGTATCAATTCACTATCAATATATAATTTTCGGACATTATTACCGTTAACCCCACCAGCCGTTATGCACCAATGATGGTATTTACCGTCCATAATTTTTGAATTAATATAATTATATTGTGCATCAGTCACATACGCAGTGCTATTCTGGCCCAAATAAATAATTTTATTCGAACCGCCAAAACCGATAAGCCTAGAAATGTCCGCACTCGTTACGGAAAAAGATTGTCTAAACATGATATGTAGCCAATTCTTATCTTTTGACCACAACGAAAATGCAAAGTTATTAGTATTAATTGCAGTGGTGCCTCTAAAGCTGACTGTCGCGGCTGGATTAATAGCGTGGCCGTGACACTCCGGTATATGGGCACCACCACCCCATTTACCATCAATTTCAACCAAGCTTGTCGGTGCTGAACAACCATCCGCTAACCCAAGAGGTGACCCTTCATTAAATGGGAAACAATCAACACATGATTTATCTCCAAAAATATCCAATACGTTTGTAGAATCTTTCCCACTAACAGGTGCTTTTTTAACTGAACCCAACTCGGTTGAGACATCAACAGTCACGCCAACAATTGCTGTATCTGTATACAATTTTTGTGCAGAGCTGTTAGACATGATATTCAGTCCTTCACTACGCACCTTCGCACGCACCGAGTATTCCGCCCAATCCGCCTCGCCTTCACCTTGATCTATCCCATTACTGCGAAGCGCGGCATCATCAGCCAGCGCAACCCCTGCCGCACTTGCATCATCATGCCCAACCCACGAACTAGGATAAACTGCTTCGTCACCAGTTATAAAAGCGGAAGCTGTACGAAACGCTGTTGCTGTTGACCAATCAGACCAGCCAAGCACCGCGCCCTTATGACGACACTCAAAAACATAATCGCTTGAGACTTGAAGCAGTCCTGCAGGAATCAGATATTCCAGCACCGCGCCAAGTTCAGGCGACAAATGCAAAATGGTATCGCCCTGCCGGATTCTAAACTGAGTTGCGGCGTGTGTATCCGGTTCATCACCGACAACGGCAAACGGACTTGATTTTAAAGTCGGGCATTCCCCTACATTGGTTGCACCACTGATTGGTTCAGCATTTGCCGGACGCTCTACATAATTAAAAATATCCTTAGTCATGAAAGTTTTAGGTTCAGACCACGGAGACCATTGCCCGGTATTCAAACGGCGTCGAGTCCGCACCTTGTAAATTGTGCTTACCTGCAAATATCCGGCAGGAAGTTCAAAGCTATTCAAGGCTACAGAACTAGGACCGGAATCAAAAACAGGATTGGAAAAATTGCCAGATAGAAGGTCAACCTGCCACTGGCTTGCTTGATGCTCAGTATTTGCAAAAACAGGCACGAACTCGCGGGCGGTAATAATCGGCGTTTCGCCTATATTGGTTGCCCCGTCCGCGGGGTTTAAAATTTCTGGCGTTCCGGTTGCGAGCCTAGCCAGCAAATCAGGATGCGCTTCAGGATTAACATCATGTTCGCTAATATCGTCATGCGTAGCCAACAGGACAGGCGATTGCTTGATTGTAATTTCTTTTGCATTTCCCGTTACAACATCAATGCGGAACTGCTTTTCAAGCGGCGCGGCCCCGGCGGGCAGTTGCGGAATATAATCGTATTGATCGTCTCCCGAATAAACTACTGCATAAAGAATTTCACCGCGCGACGGGTGAGTTGCAAAAATGCCGAGTTCCCGCAGGGTAAAGCCGGATTCAAGCCCGCTGTTAGTCAGCATAGTAAAAATAGTGTAGCTTCCTGCGGCTTCGTCTGTTTCCGGCACAGAAGTCGGAGCAATTGAGCCAATATCAAGGCTCATTTCTTCGCGGATAAGTCCGGTCAACTCTGCGGGCGCACTTTGCTGTGCTTCACTCCAAAGGCCGGAACCGACAGCAACACGGGTAAAATCAAGAACGGCTCCCGCCCCGGTCAGCCCTAAAAGCTCCATGCCGAGCCGGGTAAGCCTCATACCTGTAAAATTAGGCATTCGTGCCTCCTATAGTAATTATATCCGTCACCTGTACGGCTCCGCCAAAAAACAGCCCCAAGGGTTCAACGGAAAGCTCCGTATCAGGTAAATTTATGTGAATAATATCCGCTTGTCTGACTCCTGCGCCTAAATAGAAACGGGAAGGTTCAGACGAAACATTAAAGTGAACAGGGATATGCTGAACTGAGCCGGAGCGAACAGCCCCGCCAGTAAATGCAGGGCTTTCAAGTGTGGAATGGAAAACCACAGAATCAAGGTGTGAACGGGTATTTTTAGAAACAGCTACAGCTTCAAGCATATCCAGATAAGCGGTTTCACTCGCGCCTATTCCGGTACGAACCTTGAACTTGTACGGATCGCCG
Organism: Desulfovibrio gilichinskyi; assembly: GCF_900177375.1. Taxonomy (NCBI): domain Bacteria; kingdom Pseudomonadati; phylum Thermodesulfobacteriota; class Desulfovibrionia; order Desulfovibrionales; family Desulfovibrionaceae; genus Maridesulfovibrio; species Maridesulfovibrio gilichinskyi. Next base: position 926,401 of record NZ_FWZU01000001.1, read on the forward strand.
TTGTATTCAAACCATTCAAGCACTTCGGCAGATATGCCTATTGCTTCCATGTATTTTTCAACGGCCCAAGGCGTACCCTTATGGCTATGAATTTCTATACTTGCCTTAATAACCGCGCGCTTTGTTTCTTCGGGCCATGAGTCTTTCCAAAGGTCCACGGAAAGCGACCACGCCAGCCACGGCAGAAAAACAACCGGACATTTATCAGGGTTCCACAAGTCGCGGATATCAACCGGAATGTTTTCAATCCGTGCAACAGAATTTGATAAATCACGCTCTTGCTTGGTTGCGTTAATAGGTAAAAGGTCAGCCATTAGCCTTCCTCCACTACAAACGCAGTACAAAAAGCGGCTTGATTTAGCTGCATAGCCAAATCCGTAACCGGAGAAGCAAGTTCAACTTTTGCCACGCCTTCAACATGCAAAGCGGCATAAATACCGGAAAGCGGAACAGTTGAGCCTAATGTATGCCGTTCACTTACATATTTAGTTACAGCGGAGCGGGCGGAATCAATTACGGATGAAGGAGCCGGGCCGGGCTGAATAAAAAGTTTTGCGTTAACTTCAAAATTTACAATTTCAGCAGGTTTTACAGTCACATGATCTGTTAAGGGTCTGACTTCGCGTCCGTTGATTACATCATTTACAGCTATAAGAGTTTCCGCATTCGGGGTTCCGTCGCCCACGCGACCCAAAACATAAACCTCAACTTCCCCCGGCACAGAACTTAAAGCCGAGGCATCACGTACAGCGGGAACTTTTAAGGCATGGAAAACATACGCTCCATCAGGGCCGGCAACGGAAAACCCTTCCGGGGCCATTTGAGTACGCTTGCGAAATTCTTCATCTGATTCATAAGTAGGCGGGATAACCGGACGCGCTTCAGAGTCGCCAGCATCAATTATTTTACGCTCAACCGGAGCAAGTGCCGCCAAATTATCAAGGTCATTACCCAAAGCATACGCAACCATGACCGCGCGGGTGGCATCATTAACGCGCTGGCGCAAATTGAGTTCACGGTATGCGGCAACCTCTAAAATTTTATAGGCAGGATCAGATTCAACAAGCGCGGAATACTCAGCATCACGCGCGCGAAGGTCTGCTAATATATCAGCGAGGATTGCTTCATAATCAAGCGTCTCGACAACATCAGGGGCCGGAACCTTGGACATATCAATGGATGTAAAACCATTCATGATATTACAATCCCGTCTAAGGTTATTTCCTTTCCTTCCGGCAGATACTTGCCCACCAAATCAATAATAATTTGTCCATTAGCCTTGAAGTCAGCGGCGGCAACTTTGGTAAGTTTAAAGCGCGGCTCCCATTTTTGGAGGGCTTCGGCAACGGCAGAATAATATTCAACAAGCAGGTCAGCACTATACGGCCTATCAACCAGTTGAAATAAGCGACTGCCATACTCACGGCGCATAATTCTTGAGCCGATTGGAGTTGTAAGAATATCCGTAATGGACTGCCTAAGATGTGCAATACCGTCTAAATGTTTGCCTGTACTGGCGCATACACCTTTCATAATGCACCGCCAGTGGGTTCATCGGTTACATCCCCGTTTTCAACATGAACGTGATGTTGCAGGGAAATACCATCGGAAATAAAATCACCGTCATGCTGATTAACTTCGCCGTAAATTTCACCACCGCCACCGTGGTTGCTGTTGCCCTGAACAAACGGGCCATCAAGAACAAGTAAAGGAGCGGAAAGAGTTATGCGGGTTGCGCTGTTAATGACAACCTCACCCTGTACATCAAGCACGACTTTTCCAGCGACAGTGTGATCAACATCACCGCCAACATCTTTTGAAACATTGCCGCCTATTGTACTGGTAAAATTCCCGCCGATATCATGCAAAACATCACGGTCAACCCTAAAGAAAACATCACGATGAACCTGCAAACTCATATCCCGATCTATTTCACGGATAGTATCACGGTGAACCTGTTCGTTTATATCCTGATCAATTTCGCGGTTAATATCGCCGGGGATATAAGCATGTAAAATATGTTTCAGACGGTCATATTCGATTATTGCGCCGTCTTCATATGTAGTGCGGTGAATAGTAGGACGGTCCGCCGGGGCCGGATGGCTGGTTGAAAAAATAGAACCCAAGACAACGCCACCGGAAATTTCACCGGATGGAGCAAGAACAAGAACCTGTTCATCAACTTCCGGTGCCCACCAAGTGTGGTCGCCGCCAGCGCGGAAAGTAACCCACGGAAGCCAATCCGAAACAGCCTCACCAAAGGACACACGTAAACGCGCCTTGCTGTAATCAGCTTCGGCAACGGTTCCGATGCGAACTACGTTTGATAAGCGGCGGTCAAGTTCTGCTAGCAGGTAAGGGTTGCCCTGTGACATCCTCATACTCCTCTATGTTTTCAGCTCCGATTAACGGGGTGTAGCCAAGAAAAACCGTTTCAGGAGTTATTCCCTCACCAGTCCAAACGGATTCACCCAGCATGCCGCTAAACTCAAATTCAACCCGCCATTCTTCGTATCCGTCCTTTGCGGGTTTAAAATCTTCAGGATATCCACCTACAAACTTTGCCGCTGAAACCGGAAGCCCGAAACGGTTGCCATCAATAAATTTAGCCAAAGCACAAACAATGGCGGCAACTTCACGGGCCGCATTCTTCACTCTGAAATGTATAAGAGGATAGACAACCCAACGCATATTAATTTCAAGCTGGCCTGTGCCGGGGTCAGAGTCGCTAGGTTCAATCTCTGAAAGTTCAAGAGCCAGTGCAGGGGCAACAACCTTTCCAGTTTCACAGCGATAATCACCAACTGTGCATTTTGGAAAAGCTTCTTTAAGCTTTTGGACAATTGCTTCGTGTGCATCAACTATGTTTATTTCTTTGATTCCCATCTAATTTCCCGTTCAAAAAATGTGTAAAATTTATTTTCAAAAGCCTTAAGAACATCAGCTTGAATGACATACTCCATAATCCGATCAATGCTTTCATACTGAGGAACAATGGGATATTGCGGAAAACTGCTATCTGAAAATCCAAGTTGCAATCGGCTAATCCTGCCGTAAGCTTCGCTTTCATGAAAAACCTTTTCTACATAAAGCCTTTTGGGAACGCGCCTATAAACACCACTTCTCCCATCACTTTTACGATTTGCAATAAAAGCGTGATTCCTATGAACTCCACCAGCTGTTACCCCGCTTCCGTCCTGTTTTGGATTCATCTCACGCAATGGAACAGGCATTTGCCCGAACCAAATACTTCCGGTTTTTTTCTTCTTTCCCCATACAGAGACATTAATTCGTTTTTTAAGAATATTTTGTTTTATACCTGTAAGTTGAGAAACACTGCGAAGTGCTACAACTCTTAAATGTCGTGCTGTTTTGGCTATGGCTCTTTTACATGCAATATCAATCTGCTTTTCAGTTGCGGCAAAATCAGCGGCAATCATATCCAACTTATTTGCATCTACCCTTATGTGATTATTCGACATTGAAAGCCTCTTTACTGAGCCAAAGAGAGTTCAAGTTTTCCAAGTCCGGAACCGTCGGGCAAAAACCTTAAAACATCGTAGGTTTTACCTTCCAAAATCACGGAATCGCCCCGTTCAAGATCGGTTCCGTCAACTTCTTTGCATGTTAGTACTGGCTCATCAGGATTAAAGATCATTGCGCGCCCTAATACGGCTTCATCCATGTCAGTATCTTTATATGCTTTGAATGGTTCTTCCCGCCCGAAAATAGTCACTTCAACAGCATCAAGACCTATAAAAAAGATATCTAAATCATCATGAATATCCATTACTCACCTGTGCCTGCTTGAAATTCGTAGCACTCAATAGTGCTTTTAAGCCCTTTGATATAAGCCTTGTTTTCAACTGTATTTTCCATGATGCGGTTTATGTTTTCCTTTGATCCGATATGCAATTCTTCAAGTAACGGTTTAAGTTCCGGTTCTTCAGGGGCAGGACATTTTTCATATTTTGCTACGACTTCAACCCGACGGACTTCATCAATTTTACTGACTCGCTTGTGAGTGCAAGCCGAGAGTATTGTTAATAAACTCAGTAGCAAGGCGACTGTCTTCATTGCTGATAACTCCTGTTGAATTGGTCACGGGATAATTGCGGGCAGAATTTAAAAGCTTCAAAGCTTTGGTCCTTTGAACACGAAACCACTTTGCCGAGTTTTGAACCTTTGCAAGTTGCCCCTGTAAACTTTGAACCACCCGCGTGGACTGACTGCGACTTTGTTTAAGCAAGGTGATTTCCGTTTGCCCTGTTCTTATTTCCAATTTGTAACCGGCTATGTCCGCATTAAGTTCAGCGTTCGCTTTTTCAAGCTTTGCAATGTCGGTGTTAAGGGATGAAATCCACATAGCCACACCCGCAATCGCAACGGTCAGAATAAGGGCAACGACAAGCCCGATTACGAGCTTGCCTTTGCCACCGCTGAAGAAACCTAAAATCAACGATACGGGAATCATGACTTCAGCTCCCAAAGCTTTTCTCTGAATATATCCATGTCTATGTTGGGACACGTCTTGTGGTCATCCAGTTCGTAATGGCCATAAACGGCATCAGGGTCTAAATTGAAATGTCGCAAAAGCTCCTGCACTTTCTGACAAGCCGCATCCATCTGAGCATTGGTGAAAGAATCCGTCCCGATAAGGCAAAGTCCGACTGAGCGGCTATTATGTCCTTTGCAATGCGCTCCCACCACATCAAGCGGACGGCCTGATTCAAGTATGCCGTCTTCGGCAGGATTATATTCTGCGCGGCTTGTGCGGTGGCCGTTCAGGAACACCCCATGATACCCGATCCCGCTCCACCCTCTCTCCAGATGCCACTGGTTGATTACTGCCGCGTCCCCCCAAGTTGAATCCGAGCAATGGATCACTACCATGTCCACTAGACGTTCCATAACGACTCCTGTTTTGAATCGGATCAAATTCGTCTCTGAATGACTTAATCCGGTCTGTCAGTTGGCGCGGAATGACATGCACATCCATTTCCGCAAGGTGAACTGAAACACTTAAAAATTCATTTGAAGCTAAATACATAACCAGAAATTCACGGATATAAGCAAAGACAGAAGGCAAGGATTCATCAAGGGTGATATCAAGCATATTCGCCATGATGATTGCCACGGCATAAACGAAAAACTTGCTTAATCCGTGTCTGAATTTCACACTGCTGTATGAACCATTTTGCAAGGCTCTAAAAAGCCCAAGCACAAAATCAGACAGATAAAGAATCGCTAAAGCCAGAAGAGCTTTATCGAACCCGCCGAACAGCCATGAGGCCGCAGTGCAACAACTGGCTAGGCAGGCTTTGATTGTGATATTGTCGAAAAGTTGATTCATATCTGTCTCGAATTCTTCTTTCAGGTCCGAACCGGATAAGCCCGAATCCGGACCTGAATTCATAATTAAGCGTTAAGCTTTACTCTTACGGTTGCATCTTCAGCCACAGCTGAAACAAAGGCCACGCCCGCTTTCGTATTTCCACCTTCTGTCGCTGTGATGCTCTTTCCCGGTGTTAAATAAACCTGTGCGCCCTGCTCAATTGCCGCCGCAGTTTTGGGAAGTTCCCAAACTTCCTCGGTTGCAAGTTCGCCTGTTGCTCCATTGGGAATATCAATCAGAGCCACGCCCACCAGAGCGCCTACAACAACGGCTGAACCGGACAGAACATCTGCTCCGGTTGAGTTCGTCCACGTCATGGTTTTACCAATCTGAATGTAATTACCTGCCATGATAGTTCTCCTTATTTGCCGGGGTTCTTCTGGAATCCGCGGTGATCCATAAGCCCTGCACCAGCTTCGAGACGAACCTTGATTTTAAGGCCGTCTGAATCAAAATCAGGTTCTTCATCAACAAATGGGGATTCAATGCCGTCAAGGAATGCAACTTCGATGGTATCCACCTGTGCGGGATCGCCGATCAGGTAAAAAGCATCGGGGTCGACATCATCAAGGCGTGGTTCGGAAATTGGTTCAAGTTTTCCGGCCCAAGGATTGTGAACACCGGAAGACATGTTTGCATCCGGCAGAGCCGCAGAACGGATAAGCACCTCAGCTTCGGTTTCCTGTGCGACTGGAGTCAGCAGAAAACGAGGACGCAAATCAAGACGCGCACCATTCGGCCCTTTCTGCATACGCATACCCTTACGGCCAGCATTTAAAGTGGCCGCAGAGACACGCCCTTTAACAGTGTCTTCAAGGTTATTGTGCTTGGCATGGAACAGGTTGTAATTATCGCTCATTTTAGGATTAGAAAGCAGCAAACCATAAACAATATCTGCAACCTTGCGGGCCGAAGCATTACCGAACAATTGCGGAATACGGGTAAAGACTCGCAAATCATCATTAACCATCATTTCACGAGTCAAGCGCACGTTTTTGCCGTAACGGGCAATACGGTAGCTTTCCATGGAATCGCTGAACGAACCTGTTTTGTATTCACCATGTTCGTTGATAAGTTCCAGATCAGGAGCTTCGGAAAGGCTTACGCCGTGTATCTCTTTAAAATCAGTAGCGGGAATTATGTTTACCCAAGGCCGCCACGTTGCCGGAGCTTCGGCATATGCTTTGAGCAACACTTTATTAGTTATTGCCGCAAATATTGACGGAAAATCGCTAGTGGAAGCTCCGAATTGCTGAGGCCTAAGTACTTGTGAAGCAAGCTTTGCCTGTGACATTCCACGAGTTGAAACACCGCTTCTTTCAAGGATATCCCTTGCAAGATCAGTAAGACGCATAACTCTGAAATCTTCATAGCCCGGTGCGGGTTTTTCTTCCCTTATGCCAGCACGGAAAAGCATTCCGGACACAGCCGCATCATGCAATTTTTCACCTTCAGTACGTCCGGCAAGAATATGCCCTGCCGGAGCAAGCGGCTGGTGCTGGGAACTCAGTTCCGCCAAAATCAACTTATTCAAATCACTTGTCCCTTTTCCGCCATCAACCAGCTTTTTACGGAAATTCGCAGACAGTCCGAACATTCCAACTTGCTCATCAATAAAATTAATGCGCTGGCGTTCCGCAAGGGCTACTTGCTGTTCATTAACCTGCAATGGTTGCGGCTGTTCACTTTGGTTAGCCAGAGCTTGCGGGGTTGGAATTACTGGTTCTACTTTCGAAGCAACAACCCCGCTCATCCATGCAGGTGCATCTTCAAGGTTATTCAGGGCTTCATAATTAAGCCCCATTTCTTTTAATAGAGTGCGGGCAGAGTCCTCAGTGACATTTTCAAGGCCATTAGCCCGCAGGAAAAGTTTCAACCATTTTTTCATGACTGATTCCTCCGGTTTAGGTTTTGGCCGTTCATTCATCGCCACGGCCTCGGTAGCTCCATCCGCGCCAAGAACGCAGAAGGAAGTTTCACGCACAAACGACTTGCGCCACACGTATAAAGGTCCGGCAAGCTCCTCACCGTTAACAATAACGGTTGCGCCTGCTTTCACTTCTTCAACAGCTTCGGGCCATACTCCAATGGATGCCTGCCACGGGAATTTTTGATCAGAAAGTTTAATAACTTCCTTGGCATCGTCCGTATCCAAAAAGAATCCTTCCAGCACCAAGCCGCATTCTTCCACGCTGATTGAATCCGCAATGCCGATCTTTTTGTCAGAATCGTGTTCTTCTAAAATGGGAATGCGGTTTTCTGTACGGATGCCGGAAAGCTCAATTACAAAACTACCCATGAACCGCTGAACAACTGATCCGGTGTAACCGACAATGTGAAAACGGCGCGGCTTGCCTTCTTCCTGTTCTGAGAGGTTCAGACCAGCCGTTAATTGCAGTGGCGCATTTTCATTTTCCGCAAGGTTTAAGGGGAAAAACTTATTCACTTTTAGTCTCCGTTAAACCCCGTTTCTTGAGGTCGTCATTTTCACGGGCCAACTGTTCAACCACTTCGTCATAGTCTTCGCCCCGCTCCGCACAGATTTTACGGCGGGTAGTACAGCCCATATTGAGCAATGACTCTGCGGACTTCGCATCCTTAACAGGATCAACCCAAGACCAGCCGGGGAACTGACAGCTTGCCGGAACACTAGGGCCAGTCAGTAAAGGTTCAAGCCCGCCCAGCCAGAGCATGCGGCAGAACATTTTCCATGTTGGCATTATGGCCTTGCGGCCCATAAGATTTTGCTGAACACGATAACCGCGCCGTTCTTCCAGAGTGGCGGAACGGGCGGACGCAAAGGAGGCATCTGAATAATCGTTTGAAAAAGCTTCGTAAGACATGCCGAAGCCTGTAGAACTGCCGCGCAAACTTGTTTTTACATACGGTTCATAAGTCGGGCCGGGGTGCGTGAACTGGGCTTCATGAACCTTAGTTCCTTGCGGCAAGGTCACAATCTGCCCCGGTTCAACGTAATCTGGAATGTACCCTTCCACGCCCTCGGCCTGATTCATCATTTCGCCGCCTAGCGGATTCATCATTTCCGCATAAGGAGTTTCAACAAAGAATCCGAAAGCCGCCATAAGCCGTGCAACAATACGGTGCGAGTCCTGAAATTCGCTGAAATCGCGCATTTCCATAACCACCGGAGCCATCCAAGAAATGCCACGGTTCTGACTGGAGCGGACAGGCCGAAAAATATGACGCACCCACTGAGCAGAAACACGAATAGATTCACGGCTCAACAAGCGGCGCATATCACCGGGGTGTTCGCTGTATAAATGGTAAGCAACAGGATGCCCTTTGCGATTGAACTCAACGCCACGCATGGCGTAACCGCCACCCGCTAAAGGCCCATCAACGGAGCTGTCCAGATAGTCGCACTCCAAAAGTTCAACGCCCAAAGGAGCAAGCCCATGCTTCATAAGGTCAGGATCAGGATAGAAACGGAGAAGGCATTCACCGTCCTGCCAAAGGTGATTCATAATAAGCCGTTGCTTATCTTCAAAACCGACTTCATCCGCTTCCGCCCAGTCTTTCCAGTGCTGTTCAATTTTGCGGTTAAAGGTGTGGTCAAGATCACCATCCGCATTAAGCTGTGCGGCCTGCGGTTTGATTCCGGTATAGATAACGTTGTTTGCTATGCGTTCCAGCGCACCGGAAACATGGGCCGAGTTACGCACCAGATCACGAGCACGAGCCACAATTAAGGCATGTTCATTTCGTGAAAGAGTATCGGCACTACGGCTGGTAGGTCGCCAACTGGAATTAGGCCCACGACGGGATGCCGCAGAGTAAGCGGAAAGAGTTGCACGGCTACGGCACCAGCTTGCCGCAGCATCGGGCGAAATTGCACCGACACACTGAGCAACAAAGGAAGTCCAGCCATCATAGACGTTCATCTACGCCCCCGAAACGAAGCACGGGCAATAAACCCCTTGCCGCCGTTACCAGCAAAAGCAAGGCGCATTTCCACTTTCTCCCGCTCAGAATAAAGCGACTGCAAAGAACCACGGGTGAGAGTCCGACCATTCAAGGTATAGGACTGTGCGCCGCCTTCAATTGCTTCGATTGCCTTATTTAGAGAGTCCAGCCGTTTCTGGAGCATTAAAAAACCTCGATTATTATGGTTGTCCTTCAAGTTGGGACAATCATAACAATCGAGGTGGTTATTTTGGAATGGGGTTGTTTACTGGGGTGTAAAATTTACTGGGTTGAAAAAATTATTTCTTTACAAGTCTATTTCGAATAATTAGCTTTAAAATAATTTATAAACATTATCAAAACAAGAAGTTACAATGGACGAAATATTCAAAACTAAAGTTGGATTTACTGTTACTCTACTAGCGGTAATCTTCACAATAAAACCACTTATCGACCAACAAGCCTCTTTAGGGTTTACGATTTTCGATTCTGCTATAACAATAAGTTACGCATATAATACTTTTGCTTTATTTTTATGCCTATCAGTATACTGTATTTCTCTCCAGTTCTTAGTCCCTGCAAGTGTATTACTTCCTAAACTGATTAACACCTTTTATGCCGTTGCGTTAAGTACCCCCCTATTTTTTGTTTTCTTTGGGGTACTACTCTTACATTTAATTGGATAACCAGCCATCTGCCTCTGATTTCTTCAGAACTTTTAAATTTTATCTCAGGAACCTTTTCTGGAGTTACGGCTTCACTTCTCACTTATATCTTAATACACAATTTTAACAAAAGACTTTCTAAAATAGACATCACACAGGAAAGAAAAGAAAGCTTCGAACAACTAAATAGAGCACGAAATTTATTTAAATCTGAAATGTACGACTTATCAGTTCTTGAAGCATTCAAAGTAGTTGAATCCACCCTACAAAGATTAACTGAGGCGTATGGAATTCCTCCACAAAAGAACTTCATGAATCTTTTAAAAGAATGCGGAAAACGAAACCTACTTGATCAAGTAGACATTAATTTACTTAATGATATTCGCGGTAAAAGAAACGCATCTGCCCACTATATAGACTCAATCGACAAAGAAACTGCAAATAACATTCTACATATTTCTACAATTTTAATTACAAAACTAGAATCAATACCTAATGCTGACGCCTTTACTTGGCTCATGTACAATAGGAACAATGTTATCAACTTATTCAAAGAAGGAAATTCTAAAAAATGCAAAGAAGCAATCAACAAATTAAGGACAGCATGGAATAAAAGAGATGGTGCAGTGTCTGGAGAAATTGGAATATTTTTTGAGACAGCTCTAATTAATGCTCCTCATCTCATAATCGAACTCTTTGATTCAAACGATCAAGAGTTAGAAAATTGGCTTAGCCAAATTGATTATCAAATTTTCACTGATTTTATAGGAGGACAAACACGTCTTATGCAAAAAACAAAAAATCAGATTATTCAAAGCCTTGAAACATATATTAGTCATTGTGATAGCCAAAAAAATATAAACAAAGCTACACGAATTTTAAATGCGGTTAAAATTGCTGAAATATATGAGATTGATTAACTTTACAACATGCCAAAATATAAATAAAAAAAGCACAATACATGAAAAAGAAAGCCAACAGAGAAAAGGTAATTAAACGCCTATCTAAAGAGAAATATCTATTCGCACCATTAACCTTATTTTCTGCAACATTTTTTTTAGTAATAATGGGTCTTAAGCAAGGGGGAGGAAACTTTCTTATTGAGGCATCAGCACTTCTATTTGCCTTATCTTTAGGTATTTTTGGGCCATTATCATATGTTTTATTTTTCCGAGAAATAAACTTTGATAAAAAAGTATTATTTAAGACTGAATACTATAAATTCGCTTACTTTCTTATGGTATGTGGATACATTAGTGTACCAACAGCGATAGCTATGCTTGTATTATCGGAGTCCTTATTGGCAGGAGGAATTACTGTCAGTGTATTTTTTCTTATCATATTCATCTCTACGGATGTGATCAAAGACAAATAAGCCCCGCTAAAGCGGGGCTTCTCTTATGTCCTTCGTATCTACTTCCTTACTTCCGCACTAACTCCAAAACCGCCGCAGGCTTCCCCCTCCGCGCATTCTTCTTTTGCACTTCCACTTCATACATACTGAAAGCTTCGGCCCCTTCTGAAATTGTCTTTTTGATTAAGCCCAACATAAAAGCTTCGCCATAACGGTGATCATCTTCCAGCTTTTCTTGCAAGTACTCAAGCGTACAGGCCGCCGACATCATATCCGAAACATGGTGACATAAATCATCTTTAAGCATGACGCACCTCCCCGCAAAGCCCTTGTTCCGCTTCGATCAGGGCATCATAAGCTAAAAGCATGGCTTGTCTTTCCGGCCTTGGGAGGCTGGACAAGTTTTTAAGCAGGAGTTCTTTGGCGGTGGCAATGCAGGATTCTGGAGAATTCTGGCTATAATCAGGATTTGCGGGTGCAGGAAGCTCTAACGGCTCCGATCCTGCCGGAAGCGGATTGTATGGCGCAATGCCCCAAAGCATACGGGGCCGTTCTCCGTTTACACGTGGGCGGGTTTCTTTAACGCTTCTTATCATGGCGTACAGGTCAGTAAAAAATCTTGCACGATGCACAGCTCGGCATTGTGTGCGTTTGCAATAAATCTGGTAACTTTCGTAAAGCTCAGTTTTTGATACTCTGCCCCATGAGGCCACTTCGCAAGCTTCTTCAATAAAAGCATGCACCGAGTTGTCACGGATCAGGCAATCCGAGATTGCTTGAATGGTTTCATTTTCTATCGGCCTGTTCCGCACACGCAAAAGTTCCTGCTCCATTGCATTGAAAGCTTCGATATAGCGAATCTTCCATTGCATGGCCTTCTTTCCGGTGAAGCCCATTACTAGCAGGGTGAAGCCGTCACGGGTTATGTTGTATGCGGGTCTGGCTTCGCCCTTGGCATCTAAATATTCAACGGGCTGAAAATTCAGCTCGTTAAATTTAACCGGAACTTCCAGTTTATCAATGGACTGTAAAACATTCTTATGCTGTTTGCCAAAATGATCGGCAATTGTAAGAGACGAAACAACGGGCTTACCATTCGTAATGATAAGCGTAGGGGAACCGACAACTGAACTGTTGTCAGAAGTGATTGAATTGGCTAAGTTCTGTTCAGCCATAACGCACCTCCAGTAAGGTCGTTTGTGGTTAGGCTCGGTTCTGGTGTTGTCGCACCGTTCCGGGCCGTTTTTATGGGCTACTTTTCTTCTTTCTTTTTCTTTTCTGCTTCGGCTATTCTTCTTTCCATTTCCTCTATGAATATCTCTTTAAAAGTTATTTCATGCTCCACGGCGTATAGTTTGTAACGCTTGTGGTCTGCCTTATCTATTCTAATGTTAAACGCTGTTGTTTCATTCGCCATAAGTACACATGTACACGCATACATAAAAATGTCAAGTGGGGATTATATTTATGGGTTGAAAAATATATCGCTTCCCAAAAAAAAGGACGGCTAAGAATTGAGCCATCCTTAAAGTCTAAAATATTTTTCCCATTATACGGTCACCTGAGTGCGTATTTGATCTTTCATTATACTTTCCACTTTATCTAGTCTTTCAAAAAACTCTCTGACTGCTTCATCTGCAGTACGTGAAGAAGTATCGTCTCCAAATTTATGATTAAAAATCAAACTTAATGCTTCATCAAATTCATTTTTAGCTTCACCTGACAAAATAGCTCCCCACGTCGACATATAATTAAGAAGCATGTCCTCTATACGAGGAAAATCTTGGATAGTTTCAGAACAAACCTCTCCCCAGTCTTTACCAGGGAAATCATTCCTTGGGTTAACTTTAATACTCAAAGCAATAAATGCTGAAGCAGCTTCTAATTCCAGTCGGAACAAAATTTCAGACTTCTGATATTTCATTTTTACAGACTCTGTCTGTTGAATTAAGTTGTTTTTAAAATCTTCAGTCTGTTGAACTAAATCATTTTTTAAAACTTCTAAATCTTTATTGTAGCGAGCTTTCTCTTTTTCCATCAGTCGATCAGCCCAAATTTTCCCCAACCAACTTGAACAAGCTGCTATGATTGCAGCACCGCCACCAAATGAGACTACAACTGCCGAAGCAATACCCATAGCTTCACCAAATTCCATACTTACTCCTTACATAAAAACTAAAACGAAATTTAAAAAACGCAACAACAAAGCCCGCCAGAAGGCGGGCTTTTTATAAACTATAAGGATCGTTTTTTTCTTTTTCGGTTAGTTTGTATAGCTCTATAGTATTCAGGCCTCTGATACTGTTGGTTGCAGTTATTACAAGTAAACCTACGATCTTCAACTTGAAGAGGTATATATTTACCCTCAGTATGACATTTTAAACAATACCTAACAAATTTACCTTCTATTTCAGTTTCATAAACGCCATAGTTTTCATTAAATGTAAGCTCACTGTCCCGTTTTAATCGATCTTCAAGCTCTTTAATCTTATTATCTTTTTCTAAAAGAACGTCTTTCACATCAGCAAACTGTATCTTTGCATCCGCCAAAGCTTCAATCAAATTTGCTAACTGCAACTTCAAATCTGCCTGTTTAATTGCATCACTAACTTCGCTAATTTTCTTAGTAATATCAATCGCAGTTTTAATTCCTGCCTGTGCTGCTTTTATGATCGCAATAGATTCCATTCAAAAGTCTCCAATTACTTATCTAATCTAGATACATACAAAATTAAATTCGATTAGTTCTTAACGGCCTATTCGATGGGTTCACAATCAGCACATTGAGTAAACCAATGTTCCTCACTAACAATATAAATTTCACTGCCCTGATCCCGCAAATCGATAGCCTTCTCAATCTTGCGCCCATAAGAAGAATGCTTCCAGTTCGGGCTGGAAAGGTCACCAATAACAAGGTAATCAACAAGCTTACTTACGCCACTTTTTACTTCACCACCTCGACTTGTAATCATATCCGCAACCTTATTGCGGACTCCAGTTGCAAACTTACCAGTGACTACAAAAATTTCATTTTCAAAAACCATAGATGGTTCTGGAATTGTAAGCGGCAACGTTGTTGCACCGGAACGGGGTATAGCTTCCCCCTCTACGGACTCCACACCCACAACCTTTCTAGCCAACTCGCAAAAGTTTTCCTGTTCTTCTTCTGTCCAAACATCATCAGCAAGATATTCTTCAAGCCGTTCTTTAAGAATCCGACCATGCCAATGACACAGGCAAGTATCATGCTCATCAATCCAATTCAGTAAAAAACGAGCTTCGGCTTCGACCACAACGCCATCAGCTAAAAGTCCACGGCACAAGCCGATAAGCTCATCAGCATCACGGTCGTCGCGCATGGCAATATTAAAACGTGAAATCAACGCCTCGTCACGATCATCAAAATTATTCATCAAGCACCCCCATTATTGAAATTGTTAATGAGAGTGTTATATAAAATATATAAGAGGATCAAGGCAGGATTGAAGATTAGGCATGAAAAAGCCCGCCGGAGGGCGGGCTGTAGCATTGCGCTTTTTTAGAGATTTCTTATGAAGTAAATGTCATCTAAAAATTGTATTATATATTTTCTATAAAATTATATCAATGTATTATCTATAAGTATATCAAGTGTGCTACAGCATAAAGTAAAATCAACGAATTAGTTGTCGAGGATGCTAAAGACGATTGAATCATGTTTTACATCATCAATTCTAAATTCAATTGCATCCGGTTTACCTAAACCAAATTCAATTTCTAAATAACAATTCTTGTTTTCGTATTCAGTTTCAAAGCTATAAATTCCATGTGGAAGACTTTCCAATGCTTCATCTGTTGGTAAACTAGAATCTAATTCAGGGAATGAAAATACAATCTTTTCTCGAGAATCAAGTGAATTTGGAAAAACGGCTATCGTTTTCATAATTCCTCCTAGGATAAAGGGTTAAGATATCTTGGACAATCCAAGACTCAATCACATTAATCACTTTTTTTAGATAAGCAAGATCTAATTCGAAAAATTAAGATACACTACGCTACTCCCTCTTGACAACAAACAACAAAAATATACAATACAGGTATGCAGTTTGAATACGATGAAAACAAAAGTGCATCCAATTTAGAAAAACATGGGATTGACTTCAAACAGGCGCAAGCCCTTTGGAATGATCCTAACTTGCTGGAAATTCCGGCACGTACTCAAGACGAACCCCGTATTTTCTTTATTGGAATTATGAACGGCAAACACTGGTCAGCCGTAACAACTCCACGCAATGGAGTTACCCGCATTATATCAGTGCGCCGTTCCAGAAAAAAGGAGGTGGAACTTTATGAAAGCTAAAGAATTTGATGATGCTTTTGAATCAGATCAGGACATAACTGAACAACTGGACTTATCCAAAGCCACCAGACCGAATAAAGACATTAAACGGGTGAACGTAGATTTCCCCGCATGGATGATAATAGCTTTGGATCGTGAAGCTGAAAGACTTGGTATAAATAGACAGGCTGTAATCAAAACATGGATTGCAAACCGCATAGACTCACAACACCCAACAGAACATTAATATACCCCGCTTCGGCGGGGTTTTCTATTCCCCCTGAATACTCTTAACCCCCTGCCCCATCTGAGCCAACAAGCACCCATGCTCCTTACACTTATGATACCGAATCTTAATCCCCCCATCCCACTTAGGCGATGAAGTAACCGGAATCCGCACAGCTCCACACCACGGACACACCGCGCCATCCTTGGGGCTGAATATTACGCCCTCTTTCGCTTTAGCCATTGCCGCCGCTATTAACTTGGCTGACATACTATCTACCACCGTTAGTGTAAGGATTAACTTTCTTTCTAGGGGCTTGCATCTTAGTTTTCATACCCGCTTGCTTGTAAGACTTAACGCCCAGCAAATCCGCAGCCGCAAGGTTGTATCCGGCAATATCCCATGCATGGTTGGGCCGCCCTTTCGGACACTCCCAAAACCCCTTTTCATTCACGTATTCAGCGGTCATTTCCCGCGCCCACGCATCCGAAACTTCGCTGTGCAGGTGATACGCTCCCGGATCAGCGGGATTAATGGCAAGGCGATTGGATAAAGCGTTCTTGTAATGCGTCACATTCACCCGCAAAAGCTTAAGGCCGCCGGGAATCGGTTTGTTTGAACCGGGGTAAATATCAATCTGGCTGTATGAAAACGGGCGGGCCATTGTCTGTTCACCTTTCAACGGCAGTATTCGCCCCCGATTAAGTCGGCAAAAATCGTAAACTTCATCTGTCCGATGCCCCATTGCATCTATTAGAGCCAAGCGCACAATATAAGGATTGCCTTCTGCGTCCTTGTATTCCCGTTCCCAAAGAACCTCAGCAAGTGCTTCAAAGCTGTCTACTTCACCATCAGCAATAAGCCACGATTCATGCACCATGCCGTAACCCCATGCACGAATTTCATAAGGGAAATATCCGCCCCTGCCGGACTGCGTATCAATGGCGGCAGTGAGACAGGCCACCACGTCACCACTCGGAACAAGCAAGCGAGGGCGATCATCTTTAAGCGCAAGAACCTTATCTTCACTGCGTTCCTGCTGATAGTTAACCCACGGTTCCGCCTTGTGAGAGTTCATAAAGTCCTTTAATTTTTCACGCCATTCAGGATTAAGGCCGGACTTCTGACCCCTCAAAAATGCGGCGGCTACTTCGGATAGAGAAACGAATCTCGACAGCCAACTAGGAATATGAAAGCCGATTTTCTTAGGCCGCTTCGATTTAAGGTAAGCTTCAAGCGGAGTGCCGGAAACACGATCAAACCATGCGCCAAAACTTACGGCCTTATCCCGTGTTCCATCATCCCACTTGCAACCCATGTTCGGGCATTCATACCACGCCAGCTTTTCGGCCTCGACCCGTTCGGCATGTTGGGAAGGATCGGCCTTTTCTCTTTCCGGCCATTTAATCTGGTCAAAATTCATTTCATGCTCATAACCGCAAATCGGGCAACGCACCTTATAGCCGAAAACAACCTGCGCTTCGATATTCAGAGCCGTCCAGATAGGGCCGCTTTCATTTGTCGGTGTAGAAATTTTCAAAAATTTGCGGTTGCGATAAGTACGCCCGCGCTTTTCCGCCAGACTGAGCGGATCGGCTTCTTTCTTGTTTGTGGAAGTGGGATATTTATCAATCTCATCAAAGAAAACATACCGGATAGGCTTGGATGCCAGACGGGATGCAGAGTGCGCCCAGCCCATATAGATCGGCATGTGCCGTAAATTTATGCGGAGCGAGGCTTCATCATCCGTTGAGCCAGTCAGATACTTTGTAAGTTTCGGTGAAGTTTTGAGCATGGGCAGAACTCTATCCCTGCTCGAATCCTTCGCCGCTGTCATATCGGGATAGATAATCATTGCCGGACTCGGTTCACGATCCACGGCATAGCCCAGCGCATTAAGCAGCACTTCGGTTTTACCAACCTGCGGAGCGGCACAGACAACAACGGTTTGAACTCCGCTATGGAAAAGGCTGTCCATTATGTCGGTAAGGTAAGGCGTTACATCATTGCGCCACATGCCCGGTAAGGAACTGGATTCAGGAACCAGAATGCGCGACTGCTCCGCCCATCTGCTTACCTTGATCTTTTTACGCTTCCGCAAAATCTGCTTTTCACCCCTGCTGAATGAAAAGGTGAACCGCTTCCCAATCATTTCCGGCGATATTGAAAAGCGACCGACCGGAACTGGTACAGCCCTTCCGTTACCTACCAGATTTTTAACTATCGAACTGGTTTCCACTTACAAACTCCATTGTGATTTCATCAGTACGCGCAAACTCGCTCAGTAATTCGTCTAGCTCGTCATTCAAAAGCTGAATGAAAGCGTCTTCATGTTCCGGATTCCCTTCAACAGCATGGATTAATTCACGCCCTTTCATCAAAAACAGTTGGCGAAGGCCCGTATCCAGTACCGAAGTTTTACCCGCCATAAGCATTTCCACGCTTTCACGGTCAATGAGCTTGCCTTGTGTCTGCTCAAGTTTCAGCCGCCTAAGCTCCGCTTCGTATTCCTTGTCCTTGGCTTTCGCTTCCTGAAAACGCTTTGCCGCATCACCAGTTAATCCTTCCTCGTCCGGCTGTTCCGCTTCCACTTTTTTACCAACGGGAACCCAGCCGAGTTGCAGGGCAAGTTCTGAGATATCACTTTCGTAATATTTGCCGCCAATGGGCTTCACCTGTTTATCCTTCCCGACGTAATTGAAGAACGTACGCCGCGAAATCTGCCAGCCTTCCTGCCCGAACTTAATCCAAGCTTGATTTATAGAATTGTAAAATTTTTCAGCCATTTAAGTAGCACCTGAATTGTGAAAGTGACACGTTTGATACAGTTTGTGCAGTGTGCATATTTTTTAAAACATTCCGTGTGCAAAAGACTCGAGCCTCACGTTACCCGTGTTTCGGGGATCGCTGGGGAGTACCTAAAGGCAACATGGTGCTGATAATTTTCTTTGGTGGTTCGTCACCGTGAAAAGGTAAGCGATTCAGGTAGCATAAACAGATCAACGGCGCGGCTTGCTCAAACAGCTCCCACATTTGCCACACGGTTTCACCATTCGCCTTGCCCCATGCTTCATCAATCACCACGACCAGCTCATCCGCCTTGTTTCGTTTGACCATAAACATCTGCCGATGCTCCCGAATCAATACGCCTAGCTTCTTCATTGCCTTGTGTCCGATTTCAAATGACTGCCAATGCCGATTGAATTCATCTTCGGATATAGGTTCAACTTCTTCCTGTTGGCATAACCGTTTGAACTTATTGAAAGCTGTTTCCGGTTCACCCTTTTTGTATTTGCTTTGAAGCTTTGCCAGTGCATTCATTTCGGTACCATGTCCAAGTCTTGTCCCGGGTCGATTAAAACCGAAAACAATTGATAACTCTTATTTTTTTAACATCTGTCCAAGTGGTCCGTGTACCAGACCATAAAACCAAATGCTCAGAGTCTCGCGTGCGGGTACATATACGCGCACACGCACGTAAGGAGATTTCTGAATTGACGTGGACCGTTGGTACCACGTGGACAGAGCCAGTATTCATGCGGGTTTGCAAAATTACATGCGGGACCGAATGGACCGGACACATGGACCGTCTCGCCAAGGGAGCGGATATTTGCATACATGAATCAAAATGTCCGGCAAACGAGGCGCGGCCACGCTGCCGATTTGAAAGGGGTGCGGGGAAAACAGACATCATGAAGCCGTCAACTCAAACTTAGTTTTAATGCCAGTAATCATGCGACAACGCCGACCATCTACACGTGGCCGTGTCTCTCTGAGAGTCTTGACCGCTGAATAGAGTTCTCTGAAAAAGTTCTCCTTATGCATGGGCTGATAGCCATTCTTACCGCTGTAATCACGATAGGATTTATAGAGCGAGTCCTTCGATTCCTTAACCCCGTCTGATATCTCGCAGGTATCCTCGACAAATGCCTGAACAGGATTGTTGAGCCGTCTGTAATCCATTAGCAGATCAATTGTTTCATCCGATGCCGTAAACCGCCCCTGCTCGTACAGACGATGCAGACCGACCAACGCCCAATGAAATATTTCCGACAGCTCGTTCTCTTTGAGTTCTTTGAATAGATTTGGATTGCGATCAGGATCACCTTCGAGATATTGCCGCTTAAATTTGATAGGCAACATGCGCCTGAAAAAGCCGTCCGTATTATCCAGAACACGAGGCAGTTTATTAGCCGCAAATGCCAGCTTACAGAACGGCGGGAACTCAAATGAATCTTTATGCTTAAATGCGCCCTGAATAGTGTCACCGGAAACAACAGCCTTAAAGGTAGGTGTTTCCATAGCGGCAGAGCCTATTTCAGTAGAAATATTGAGAAGCTTGTTATAGAGGCTGGCGCGTCGGAACTGATCTTCCAAATCCTGAAACGCCACCGCCGAACAGTTTGCAGGGGCAACAAGCTCCCGCGCAATTTTCAGGTATGTTGATTTACCATCCGAACCGTCACCGAGAAGCAACAGACATTTTTCATAATGCACGTCACGAGTCAGACAATAGCCCATGAACTCTTGGAGCTGAGCAATAGGTTCGGGAGTCTGAACCGTTTCATCAAGAAACTTAAGCCAACGGTCACACCTAGAAGCTGAATCCGGATTAAACGATACACCGAGGCAGATTGTAGAATAGTAATCAGGTTCATGCGATTTAAGCTCAAGCGTTTTTAAATTGAGCATGCCGTTTTGCAGACACACCCATTCACCACGGTCATTAACTTCCCGACCATGCGGAAGATTCGCAAGGTTAATGGCTAACGACGTGGCATCGTTCACACGTGCGGTTGTGGCTTCTATGCCGAGGTAATTGGTAGCCGCCTGTTGCAGGTTGCCCCGTGAAATTTGTTCCCAGTATTTGCCGTTCCAGCGATAGAGCAATCCTGTAAGGTCGTCATAAAGCAAAGGCTGATCCTGAAGCAGTTGATCCGCCAAAAGCCGAGGCTTGAAAGTACGCTCCCGAAAAAACGCCCATTCTCCGCCACTTTCACCCGCTTTTGCAACCTCAACCTTGCGAGCAGATGCAAACAACGCTTGTAGAGCTTTTGCATTCTGCTTGAACTTCACAAAGTAATCTGTCAGGTCCATCCCTTCTTTTTCGGGCAATGAACCATCTTGATTGCGGCCCATGAAGTCCGGCCATTCGATTATGCGGACAGACCTTGCGACTTGAACCAGACAGCGAGCCGCATTATCTGCATGTTCCTGCCCCGGTTGATCCGCATCATAAGCAATAATTACATCACGCCCATTAAAAGGCTGTAAATGCTCATTTGACCATCTGGCGGTCTTTGATGTTTGAGTAATGGCATTGAAACCGTAAGACAGAGCGCAAATAGTATCCGGCTCCCCTTCGCACAAAAGCACAGGGCCGGACTTACCAAGCAAAGCAGGAGCCGGAAACAAACGAGCGTTTCCGTATCCCCTGCCCCATGACATAATCTTTTTTTGCAGATTAGTGCCGGGCTTGCGATACAAGCGGATATTATGAAGCTCACCGTTATTGTCACGAATAGGAATAGCAACACGCATGGATTGACCGTTGATTGGGCGAACCTTGTTCTCCTTGTCCCTGAACACCATCTGCATACGCAAATCAAGCCGCTTGATGATATCAGGATTCCAGCCACGCTCTTTTTGCAACAGCTTGAACCAATCATCCGGCAACAGGTGCATGTAACCCCAAATATCTTCGGGGATAACAGCACCACCGCCACGCTTAGATTCCTTGCGCTTTGCTTGAACCGTCTGCTTTACCTTTGGCGCATCATTAACGCCATGCCCGTATTTATCTTTAAATTCTTTAAAGGCTAGCTCATTAGGCAAACCTGTAACCAGACTATAAAGCTTAATCAGGTCGCCACAGTCGGTGCATCCTGCTAAACATTTGAAATAATCTTCTGTAAAATTATACCCGAAAGATGGATTATCATCTGAATGAAGAGGACACTTGCCATTCAGCCAGTCGCCTGATTCTTCCGAGACTTCAAAAAGAGTACGAGCAATGCTCGCTCGTTCTTCTGCAGAAAGATTTGTTCCGGCCCAGCCCATAGTTATTCCTCAACCAGTGCTTTGATGCCGTTACGCCAATGCAGAGCCGCAGAAATGAACTCCATCATTTCTTTTTCAAATTCTGCAAATTCATGCGGTTCAATCCGTCCATCTTCCATAATTGAGGCAAACTTAACCACGGCATCGCTGAACTCTTTAGTTGTCCGGTTCATGTCGTTTTCCAAGTGCCCTGTAAAAATGCCCGCTTCCGGCAACGGAAAAACCACCATATTCATCTGGTGGGCAATTGCCTCAAGCGGCGTAATTGAACCGCATGTTTTCATAAGCGGCACAAGGTCCAAAACACCCATTTTTGCGGTAGAATCTTCGGGGTTCAGTTCCTTGTATAAAGTCCAATGGCTTTTAGCAGACCCGAAAGTCTGTTCGCTTATTTGCTCAACCGATAAAGTCCGATGCCGTAGCACCATATTTTGAATTTCTAAGGCTACGCTTTTACGTGAATTATTCATGACTTCCCCTTATGTCTTCCAAAGCAAATCTTTATCTGTAGTAGATAGAGCGTTACTCCGGTGCTATTCTGTCTTTGCTATTGTTAATCCGATCTTTGACATTGCCTTTCGGAGCCTCCTTCTGATATCGAATTTAACAACACTAATTCTTAAACCTTTAATCAGAAGGAAGACTCCCAAATGGCTAATAAAAAATTCTGTCCAATACTCGGTGAAGACATCAATGAAGATGGCGAAAAACCAGACAGCTGTGACCATGAAAATTGCAAATTCAACGTTTATATAAATAACATTGGTAGAATTTGCGTTTTATTTCGGTCATACGTGTTGGATAAACGTATGAAGTCACAAATCGATGGTATTGAACACAAACTTAGATAACCCTAAAAATAGTCATTTCTTACTTCGAGCTTAGATAGAGCATGGAGAGAAGCATCTTCTTCAGAA
The DNA here is from genome assembly GCF_900177375.1 of Desulfovibrio gilichinskyi. Classification (NCBI taxonomy): domain Bacteria; kingdom Pseudomonadati; phylum Thermodesulfobacteriota; class Desulfovibrionia; order Desulfovibrionales; family Desulfovibrionaceae; genus Maridesulfovibrio; species Maridesulfovibrio gilichinskyi. The sequence goes on from NZ_FWZU01000001.1 coordinate 949,260, forward strand.
AAGCCGACCTCTTTGAAAACACGGATATATCCTTCAAGCTTTGCTTTGAATTCCGCACACTCTTCTGGTAGCTCTCGTTCACTGGTAGATTCACGCAGGCTTTCGCTTTTGGTGAAGGCCTGTGTTTTACCCTTTTCCACAAACTCTGAATGAAACTTGGCATGCAGTGCGTAAAGAGCCGTTTCTAACAGCACTACCTGCCCTTTAGTCGCATCTGAGGGTAGAGTAATAATATAACCACCGTTTTTCAGTTCAAGAACTTGTCCATCAATGGCTGTAAAAATATGCATCGTGACTTTCTCCTTTACTTTTAACTGGGCATACGCGCCCTACAATCATAAGTTTAATTATATCCAGATGCCGGACATGAGTAAGCCGAGTCAGGTCCGGTTTATTGCTTAATGATATTTTTTATGGAGCCTCCGGTGGTGGAGGATTTGCGGGCAAAGGAAATTTTTCGGGATATGCTATATGCTGAGCTAAGCGAACAACTGTAGAATCAGCTCGATTTGAGGATTTAATACGGCGAAAGGATGCAGGATGGATTGATAGCGCATCGGCTACATTACCCTTGCCTAACTTTTCCTCTAACTGGGAGATTAAATCTTGTGAGAATGGTTCGCTTCGTTTCATGGGGACATTCTAGCGCAATTTACACTAGATTGCCAAGTGCAATTTTCAAACTTACTACTTAGGCGATTTTCGCCTAATCATAAACAATGAGCGCAGAACTATTTGAACAAACAGTTGTTGAGGAAATTTGCCGCATTGCGGACGAAAAAGAAATCAACCATAGCCAGCTTGCAAAAGCTGCATTTGGTGATGCGGAAAAATCAATAACTAGATGGAGGCAGATTAGGCTTCCGAGAAAGACCACTGGCAAACCTCAAGCTCTGACAGTGGCAGATACATATAGATTATGTGAGGGACTAGGTATTGAACTAGGAACATTAATGTTTAGAGCTAGTGAACGATTTAAAATGAAGCAAACCTCGCCAAATATTCAATCTAAAAACGTGCTAAAAACTGCACCCAACTAATATTCGAATAATAGCGTTCTAATTTAAAGGGGGAGAAACAATGAAAAAGACTTCACCATTACTTGATCTTTGCAATTTCACCACTTCAAAAAAAAAGAATGTTAACAAGCGAAAAACAAAAACATTTTTTAATAAATTTGATCAAGGAACTGAACTTAAACTTGATTTATTTGAAAAAACTATCAAATCATGGATCCCTGTATTCACAAGCCAAAACTATATCACCACTATTAATATTATAGATTTTTTCGCAGGTGAAGGTAAGGATTCTTTAGGCAAAAAGGGAAGCCCTCTAAAAGTACTGGATACAATCAAATCATACAAAAATTTAATAAGAAATCGAAGCTCACCTTTAAAGATAAAACTCCATCTAAATGACGATAAGCCTATAATTACTTCAGCACTTAAGGCTCACTTAAATGAAATTTTAAAAACAACTCCAGATTATCTAGACATTAGTATTTCAACTAAGCCTTTCCAAGATATTTTTTACGAGCTTCTACCTCAATTACAAAAACCAGATGTAGCCAACTTTCTTTTCATTGACCCCTTTGGTTTAGCCTTAACAAAAAAACTTTTCCAGCAAATCTCTTCTCTAAAACGAACTGATTTTATTTTATTCACTCCAGTAACAAATGTACAAAGATTTTGCGAACAAGACGGCTTCGCAAATCATTTCCCTGGATTAAAAAGGTCTCATTTTGAAAACCCCAAAACTGCACATCGAAAACTCTGCGATTATATGCAAGAAAATTGGGCTGACAGTGGATACTATTTACACGCGTTTGCAATTCAAAAAGAGACTGGCAATAGACACTGTCTAATCTTCGGAAGTAGCAACCAATTAGGAGTATATAAATTTATTGAAACTTGCTGGAAAGAAGATCAAGAAAATGGAGAATCAAACTTTGCTTTTGAGGGAGATTTAAAAACAAGTGAGTGCCTTATAATCCCAGAATTAGCTGGTTCAAAAAAAGTTAAAAATTTTAAAGAAAGTTTAGAAAATCTAATTAAAGCAAAAAAAATAAAATCAAATAAAGACATATTTGATTATGCATTAAAAGCTGGATTTCACCCTCCATCAAAACATATTAAATCTACTCTAAAAACGCTCAAAAACAATAAAATTATAAATAATAATTTAACAAGATTTGGACTTTCCTATGCGAGCGTCATGAAGGGGGTTGTGGACCTAGAATTTATATCTTAAGAGAGTCGTATGGCTTTAACTAAAATAGAATGGACAGAAGCAAGCTGGAACCCAATGACGGGCTGTTCCAAAATAAGTGCAGGCTGCAAAAACTGTTATGCAGAACGCATGGCTTTAAGGCTGCAAGCAATGGGTAGTGACAACTATTCAAATGGATTTGATCTAACAATGCACAAGCATGTTTTACTTAAACCTTTTGAATGGAAAAAACCTCAAATGATATTTGTAAATTCGATGAGCGACATTTTTCATGAGAATGCTCCTTTTGAATTCATAAAAAGCATATTCGCCACAATGCACATGGCTAACTGGCACACATACCAACTACTTACTAAACGATCAGGTAGGCTCAAACAACTAGCCACAAAGCTATCTTGGGCCAACAATATTTGGATGGGAGTTACAGTCGAATCTGCTGAATATAAACATCGAATTGACAACCTACGAGAAACACCTGCAAAAACAAAATTTCTATCATTAGAACCCCTATTAGGCCCAATAGGTGAATTGAACCTTGATGGCATTGATTGGGTTATTGTTGGTGGAGAATCCGGACCCAATTCACGACCAATGGAAGAAGCTTGGGTTCTTGATATTAAAAACCAATGCTTAGCTCAAAAAACTCATTTCTTTTTTAAGCAATGGGGCGGAAAAAACAAAAAGAAAACTGGCAGAAAACTCGAAGGGACAACTTGGGATCAAATGCCCACGCCAGTATCAATATAACTTCTAAAAAAATTATCCCCGTTAAAACGGGGTTTTTTTTGTTCAAAAATCATCATCTATAAACCACCGCTTTAACAACAAAATAACACCACTCCTACACAATAGTGCAATTTACACTATTTTTATATTGACATATAGAGCAATTTGCACCACCATCATTTCTAACACAACGACCACAAGCCCGAACGCACCGCGCGAAACATCCGGAGCAAGTACGCCTTGAATCAGCGTGTTAATTGTTAATAATGGCAAATTAGGAGTGTTTAAAATGAGTGAAGAATTCGACCCTGCACCAACTCACAGGGCATGTAGCATTGCCTTAAAAATGGTCAAAGTCCTTAAAGATGAAGATGTGACATGTTCCTTCACAAGAGAGAATATATGTCTTCTCGTAATAATTATGGTCTGCGGTCATCACGGCCTTAGTAACATCAAGAAATCATTGTTTGATAAATGATAGGGAAAAAATCTGTCAGAGCCTTGCTTATAAGAGCTCTTCCCGCATCAGCGGAACCGTCTTTTAAAATTTTAAGCAAGTTGTCTCCGACCGACATTTTCCCATCAATTGAAGAAGGAACTAGCTTCATAAGCTCAAGCCCCTTAGCGGAAAGGGTAGCATTATATGCACTTCTAGCATCAGTTTTAGAAGCATTAATAAATCCTGCTTCAACTAACCATAAAATAGTACTCCCAGCTATTTTGGTTTCGAAATCAGGTTCTTCAAATCCTTGCTCGTTTTCTATGAGCTTTCCACCGGAAAGACGAACATCAACGAGCCACATGGGAACAGGGAAAGATTCGTAAAGTTCTGTAAAAATTTTGGCCGTATACTGATTAAAAAGTTCAATATTAGTAGACATATGCTTATCTCCTTTTATTGAAACTTCTAACCAAAATAACTGAAAGTCAAATAGTTTTCGAAGTCTGTGAAGGGCTACATGGATATAGACACCTCCCACAACTTGGGTGTGCCGGAACTCCCCTTTCCGGCCCCCTCACAGGCTTCGAAAAAGAAAAAGGAGATAACAGTATGTCTCTACATGTAATCTTTCACCGCAAGGTAACTTTTGAAGCGAAATGTACTTACTGCGGAGCGCACGAATGGTTAACCAGTGCGGAAGCTGTGACCAAGTTCACCCATGACCACGAAGCCTGTAATAAGCTTTATGAAGCGGAGTTTGAACAATCCTTGTGTGCACAAGAAATTCAGGAGGCAATCAATGCTGAAACCCGGAATGCGAGTGCAGATTAAACGCAAGTATAAACATCCGGCAGTGGTTGAAATTGACCGCTTTGATTCGCGCGGCTTCTGGATAGGATTTAAAATAGTAAATGGCCGTATAGACCGAAGCTGGTTGCGACTATTCAAATCAAAAGACGTAACCGCCGTTATGACCGAATGCGGTTTGCGGTGTATATTCCAAGAAGTTTTATAAAAAAACAAGAGCAATTCAAATGACATTAACAAGCACCCTTCAATCCCACTTAGGCCGCCGCTACTCTACCGAAGATGTAGCAATTGCATTTGCGAAATCCAAAAACTGGGTTTATAGAAATGCTGCCGCTATCGGCGGCGTTCGCATGGGAAAAGAATGGGTGTTCTTTGAAATAAACATGGTCAATTGCCTCACCAGAGGAACAGACGATGCCAATACAGCGAAAAAACAAGACCACAGAGAAGAAGGAATGGTTTGCAAGGATAACCTTGCCGAATGGAAAGCAGAAAGAAAAGAAAACTACGACCAAAAAGGAAGCCTTAGATTGGGAATGTATGATGAGGCAGAGGTTAAGCGAATTATCGACAACCCCGACCCTTTCAATCTCCTTACACAGTCTCACCACTAGGCACCTTGAAGCACAACTTGCCAAGGGAATCAGCCCCCGCTGGTTTCAGGATAAAAAAATGGTGCTTAAGGAGCTTCTTAACGCTTCCGGAGTAAAGCCGCTTGAACCTGCGGTTAATCTGGATCACGAAACCGTCCGCAAATTCCTTGATCAAATCGCCTCTCTTAAAAGTGGACATAGAGCCAACAGATACCGCCGCCATATTCTTAGAATGTGGGCATGGGGTTGCAAGGCGGGACTGACTAAGGGTGACTGCCCTTGGGAAGTAGAAAGGTATAAGGAAATACGAAACCCTCGCTATATCCCTACAGAAGACGATTTCTGGAAACTCTACGAATCAGCGGATCATGTTTCAGATGGTTCTACCCATTCAACAGGTATTTACCAACTGGAGCCGCACCGCAAAACGCTTTTGCTTACCTTCCTGCATACTGCGGGTAGAAAATCCGAAATTCTGAATCTGAAAAAAGAAGACCTCGACTTCTCAGCCCGTAAAATACGTCTATGGACTGCCAAGCGTGATGGAGGCGTTGAGTATGACTGGATTCCTATGACTCAGATTCTGCATGATGAACTTATAAAACATCTTGCACGGCAAAAGGTTAACTTCCCGTTTACTGAATATGTATTTGTTAATCCGGCAACTGGACGGAACTATTCAAGCGTAAACAAGATGATGGAACGCATGTGTAAACAGGCAGGAGTAAAGCCTTTCGGATTTCACGCTATCCGCCACCTCACCGCCTCTATTCTGGATAATAAAATGGTTCCTATGGCAGACATTCAAGCAATCTTGCGTCACAAGTCACCGGAAACAACCGCAAGGTATATCCATTCAATTAGAGGCGCAAAAGTGGCACTGGATGAAGTGTTTGGAACAGGAAAAGTTATTCCGCTGAAGAGCAAAAGAAAAGCCTCCGCAAAAGCGAAGGCTTGAAAAAAAGTGAGTAAAAAGGTGAGTAAGGCTTACAACGAACTCACTATTTAACTCTAACCTATTGAAATAATTGGTGGGCAATGCAAGATTCGAACCTGCGACCTTCAGCTCCGGAGGCTGACACTCTATCCAACTGAGCTAATTGCCCTCAGCGATTGGTTTGATATACATCAGCACCACTTGCTGTCAAGGAAAAACGCTTTCAAAGCTTATATTTAAAGTCTAATTACGCGGCTAAGCTCTTTTAATTTTATAATAATTAACAGCTGTAACCTTGAGCATCAGATTACGTAAAAATATAATATAAATTTAACTTTTTCTAAACCTGAATGAAAGTGCAGCAATCACTAAAAACACTACATCTCGTGCTATTGTCCGCACCATGTCAGATGTTATGCTTGCATCGGTTGAGAAGCAACCGCACGCTACATCTATGCCACGGTAGAGGTTGGCGGAAAGGAACGCTATGAAGAGCAATAACAGAGCTGTGATGATTGCTAATGCTGTTTCAGTCAGCACCCCGCACACCAGCAGTGCGCCGCACACAAATTCCAGCCACGGCAGAAAATGAGCTACCGGCACGATTAAGATATCCGGTAATATCTGATAATTTTTTATTATATCGCCAAACGCAACAGGATCGATAATTTTATCTACACATGCTACAATAAAGATCAGCCCTAAGATTATGCGCGGTAAAGATTTCATCATTTAATTGCCCTCCAGATCTCTACCGAGACTGAGCCATCCATCAAGCCCGTCAGTGTAAACAAAAACGTTATCAAATCCTTTTTCAATCAGCTTGCGCGCAACTATTATACTTTTGCCGCACAACGCTCCGTCGCAATATACAACTATCGTTTTATCCTTGGGAATGCCTGTTATCAAACCGTCCAGTTCTTCATGAACCGCCCAGTAAGGCAGGTTGTACGCTCCGGGTATGTGGCCCATTGCGAATTCTGAATCGCTGCGCCCGTCAACAAAAAAAGCGTTGCCGGAATCAAAATATTTAATAGCCTGCTCACCGTCAATTTCAGTTAATTCCGGTTGCTGCATCACTGTGCTGTTATTATCTGCCGGAACCGGACGTGAATAATTAAATGACCACGCAAGCCCTGCTGATATCCCGCAAATTAAAAGTATCTTTAAGATAAAAGCTGTTTTCTTTCCTATTTTCATTAAATAAACCTTATAAATTTAACTTTGACTTGAATTTCTAACAGTCTCAACTTGGTAATTTTGTTCTGCGGATAAACATCGTACAGAACCTTTCAAAAATAAAGTAATAAAAGAGCCTGCGAAGCATATAAATCCGCAAATGTTGGACGCCATCTGGAAATATCCTGAATCGAAAGCAAGATTTATCGCCGGATAATTATCTCTGACAGAGTAGTCCGGCAGTGTTCTTTTAACAATAAAAAAAGGCGTGTTCGTTACGAACACGCCTTTCTTCCAGCGAGACCAGACACCCGGGATAAACCGTTACCGCTGCTTCCTTTCGGACCTGACGGGGTTCACAGCGCACCCGCCGTCTGGCCTCTCTGTAAAAACAATTCGTCTCAAGGACGAAGAAAATGTCTATTGACTTGGTCTCAAATTGTCAAGTGATATCAACAAAAAATTTAAGATTCTGATCAATAATATTTTTAGGTTCTTGATTCTTACAACCATAAAAACTAAACTGCTTTCTCCAGTTAATAAAATAACTAACATTCAATATCATGGAGATTTTAAATGAAAGCTAAGAATGTAAAAGACGTTGAAGGCGTTAAGGTTGATAAGGCATCATACAAAGGTAAAGATTACGAAGTAAAAGGTGTTACCATCCGCTGGCTCTCTAAATCCGGAAAAGATGCCAATGGACAGCCTGAATACGGCCTCAGACACTTTACGGTTGAACCAGGCGGAGAGATTCCGGCACATAACCACTTTTATTTACAGACCGTATATATAGAAAAAGGAAATTTTGAATGTTTCAGCTATGATCCTGAAACAGATGAAGTTGCGGAAAGTAAAATTTGCGGCCCCGGTGACTGGGTATATGCAGAAAGCATGGAGCCGCACGGCATGAAGAATATAAGCGAAACAGAATCTGCAACATTTCTGTGCTGCATCTGTAATGTTTATGAATAGTCTTTGTATGTAGAAAGCCTGCCGGAAATCCGGCAGGCTTTTATATTAATCGTCGGTGTTGATTCAGGTGCCGATTTTGAATCAAATATAAAGTCTATTCCAGAAAGGAAAGCCTGATACTAACAGGCTTTTTGCTCAAACTGTAAGCGATATTCAATGATGTCATCAACGGTCAAAACAGGAATCCCGAACTTTTTACCAAGGTCTACGATTTCCGGAAGTCTGGCCATTGAACCGTCGTAATTAGTAACTTCGCAAAGAACTCCGCAAGGTTTAAGCCCTGCCAAAGTCATCATATCGACAGTTGCTTCGGTATGTCCCTGCCTTTCAAGAACTCCGCCTGATTTAGCGCGCAAAGGAAAAACATGCCCCGGCCTGTGCAGGTCGGAAGGTTTTGCATTATCGGCAATAGCGGCTTTAACAGTAGCAACACGGTCAGCGGCGGAAACACCGGTAGTAACCCCTTCAGCAGCTTCAATAGTGACAGTAAAGCCGGTCTGGTTACGACAGGTATTGTCAGTAACCATCATGGGGATATCAAGTTGACTTAGTTTGTCTTCAGTCAGACACAGGCAGACAATACCGCTGCACTGCCTGATGAGCATAGCCATTTGGGTATCAGTCAAATGTTCAGCCGAAAAAATAAGATCTCCCTCATTTTCACGGTCTTCATTGTCTGTGATAAGTACACCTTTACCCTCTTTCAAGGCTAAAAGTCCCTTTTCTACTCTTTGAATGGAATTTCCGAATTGAGATAATAGATTCTGATTCATGGTAAATCTCCGTAATTAGGTACCAGAATCAGGGCGTAAGAATGACAGCTGCTTTACAGACGAAAGCAGCCACGCCATAGACTCTATGTGAGTTATGACGGGTTTTATACTGTCGCATCCTCTTCCATCCGGACTGTAACCGTCGGCCCTGGAATCACACCAGATCTGCTGACCCTTTCTCACAACGAGAAAAGCGCTCGCGGGCTTTCTTTAAATATGATTAAAGAATCACCGCCGGTGGGGAATTGCACCCCGCCCTGAGAATTAACAAAGTCCTTTTATAATATGATCAGCCGATTAGTCAATGAAACCATACATTTTTTTCAAAAAAAGATATGAAACTCAAAAGACTTATAAAAATGTGTACATGAAAAATTAATTTATGTATTAAAAATAGTAAGAAAGATTGTTTTAAAAACTATACTTTATTACAAGGCAATTCGCATGCTAAAATTGAAAACGCGGCTTACTTTTTTTCAAATTACAGCACTGATAATTTCAATTGCCACATTATGCATAATTTTTATTTATCAGATTAATAAATATGCACTTAATGAAATGAATGAGTATCGTACTGTAATGTATAATCAAAAAATTTATGAATTAACAGAGCTTGTAAACATGGCTGAAAAGACAGTTCAGTCAGATTATGATAAATCGCAAAACATAGAACTGCTTAAAAAGACTCAGGCAAAATCTCTAAAAGACACTATTGATTCTATCGCGAGTCAGTTATCCGCTTTTTACTTAGCAAATCACAATAAGCTTTCCGCAACTGAACTGGAAAAAGAAATTAAAGAATTAGTTAGAGCCATTCGTTACGACGGCAATAATTATATTTGGATAAATGATATGCAGGCAAAAATCATCATGCATCCAATCTCTCCGGAGCTTGAGGGTAAAAATCTTTCCGGCATGACCGACAGTTCCGGAAAACATCTTTTTAGAGAAATGGTTGAAGTCTGCCGCCAAAACGGCGAAGGGGCTGTTTCATATATATGGAAAAAAGAGGATACGGGGAAGGATACTCAAAAAATTTCGTATGTTAAGCTTATTCCGCAGCTGAACTGGATAATCGGCACCGGAGCATGGCTTGATGATATTACTAACGAAATGAAGGAAAAAGCTCTTGCACAACTTGCAGAAATGCGGCTGAGAGACGGAAACTATTTCTGGGTAAATGACACTGACATGAATATGATTATGAACCCGGCAACTCCATCTTTAAATGGCAAAAGCGTTGCTGACTTAAAAGACGCAAAGGGTAAACTTATATTCAAAGAGATTGTTGATATCTGCAAAAGCAAAGGAGAAGGGACTATCTCATACTGGTGGACAAAAGCCGGAAAAAGCGGCGATTTCCCCAAACTGTCATATGTTAAATTGTTTAAGCCGTGGAACTGGATAATCGGCATGGGAATATACACCGATGACATCGACAGAGCTCTGCACGATAAACAAATCAAGCTGAATAAGACCATTCACAGTATGATCATATTAATCGTTGCGGTTGCTCTGCTGCTTGGAGTTATTGTTACTGTGGCAGCAACTTTCTTCGCTAATAAAATTACCGCCACCATCGGCGCTGAACCGGAAGAACTTTCCGGCATTGCTGGACAGATGTCCAACGGGTATCTGGATTTTGAAAAATTATCAGACACTCCGCGCGGTGCATATGCATCAATGGAAAATATGGTTGAAAATTTAAAAAATGTTGTCAACGAAGTTCAGGTGGCGACTGAAAATGTTTCTGCCGGAAGTGAAGAGCTGGCGGCATCTGCGGAAAATCTGTCACAAGGTGCAAACGATCAGGCTGCTGCGGTTGAAGAATTAAGCTCATCAATTGAAGAAATCAGCGTCAGCATCCGAAGCAATGCTGAAAACACAAGAAAAACAGAGCTGATTGCAAACACCGTTGCAAAAAACACAGAGAAAGGCAGCCAAGATGTTAAACGGAACCTTGCAGCTATGACTGAAATTACTCAAAAAATAAGCATCATAGAAGAAATCGCCCGCCAGACAAATCTTCTTGCGCTAAATGCGGCAATTGAAGCTGCCCGCGCAGGAGAACATGGTAAAGGTTTTGCTGTAGTTGCTGCGGAAGTTAGAAAACTGGCTGAGAAAAGCAGGGTTGCGGCAACGGAAATCGGAGAGTTATCATCCAGCACCCTCTCCATCGCGCAAGAAACACATGAAGAGTTAGATGCATTAGTTCCTGAGATTGAACAAACAGCCAAGCTGATAAAAGAGATAGCACTGGCTTGTGAAGAACAGAATTCAGGGATTAAACTTATCCAGAAATCTTCTGTTCAGCTGGATACAGTCATTCAACAGAATGCATCTGCTTCAGAAGAAGTTGCCGCCACTTCAGAAGAACTTTCAAGTCAGGCGCAGGAACTCCATGCAGCAATGATGTTTTTTAAAATCAAATAGTATAAAAAAATATCTATAAAAAAAGTCCTGCTTCGTGAAAAGCAGGACTTTTTAAGTTTATTCCCGAAAAAATCTATTTAAAGCTATCAGCAAACAACTTTTCTATAGCCTTTTTACCGCAATCTTCAAGAAAGCGTGTTCCGGTTGCGGTAAAATGTCTATGCCTGATCACAGGAGCATTACACTCGGCCCAGCGTTCCTTCTGCCATGTAAACCAGCATTCTTTATCCTGCGAAAATACATAAAGAGGCTTATTACATATTTTAGCAAATTCAGCCCCCCATCCTGTTCCGCCTTTAACGGTGCCGTCTTCTAAAATATTACCGACAATAAAAATTTCATGTCCGCTGTTAACCTGCCAGCAAATACTCTGAAGGACTTTGCGAAAAATCGGCGCGCGGGTAAAAGTTCTGTTCATCAGCTTTGAAACATATGTAAGGCTGACATCTTTACTTTCGAGTTCTTTTTCGGTGAGAACCCGCAATCCGCGCTGACGAGCGATTTGCCGCCCATCGAAACTGAAGCTTACTTCTTGAAGTCCATATTTTTCAGCGTTGACTCCAAATTCACTCTCAGTGCCGGGAGCTCCGCCGCTATATAAAATGAATTCTTTAGGATTACTCACTTGTTTCCTCCAGTGTTGAGCGTGTGTGCGATTTCGTTCCAATTCAATAACTAAAAAACATCAAGTTCACAATCACGAATCATTCTATTAATTTCTGATTATTCTTTACCATATTTTTTTTCAGGAGTGCAAAACTTTTCTAAAACGCAAAACCATACAAACGATAACAAACAGTATAATAAACTTTAAAAATACTACTTAGTAGAATTTTTAATTTATTATTTATTATTACACAGTGTAATTTAAAGCAACTAGACAAATATTACATATAATCATTTCTGTTAAAAGAACGTATAAACATTGTTAGTGAAAAAAATAACTATCACTGCATTGTGTATTTTAATTTTTGCTTTTACTTATTTTTAATATCTTCATATTTATAAATGTAAAATATTAATGTAACATGACTGTAATCTTACTCAGTAACTTTCAGCAATGGGCTATAGACAAAATTTATATTTAGTGTATAGTATCTTTGTTGATTCCGGCTGGAAAATCTCAAAACGAAAGTAGCTAACGCCAAAACGTAATGGAGGTTTTTATGAATAAAGACACAGGAACAAGAGAAAAATCCGACCCTTTCAAGAAAATGGAAAAGAACGATCTTTTTAAATTTCGTTCAATCAGCAACAACATTGCTGCCATGGTCAAATCTCTGGATGATCAGGAAAAAGCCGACTCTCTGAAATCAGACTCTGACCAAGAAGAAGTTTAAGCATCTGCCTCATTCTTATCTCACTTTCCGAATAACAAAATAGCAGTTCTCGCATCCGCACCCGTAATCAATTTCAGCGTGCATTAATGAGAATCAAGCCACGCGGATATACTGCTGACAAAATCCCCGGACAATGAATCAATAGATTCAAGGTCTGTCCCCGCCTCAAACGAAGAGGCTTTATCCAGCATAACAAGCTGATGGGGGGCAGACTGTATGCCGGAAAGCATTATCGAAACCTTATCTTCCCAACTGCGACTGACATTTCTAAGCCCGATAAACAGTGGGATATTTTCCGGTATAACGGCTGCGACCATTTCAGGATAAAAGTATCTGTCCGGCGTATCAATGGTCAGCAACGCAAAATCAAACATTTGCAAGGACCTCGGCATTTTGGGAATTGATTGCGGTTTATACCCTCTAAACCAGATCCCGACACGACCGAAATCAACCTTTGCTGTATGACGCAATTTTTCAGCTATAGCGTTAAGTTCTTCGTTGTCCGGACTGCTACGCAGGTACACGATCTGAACAACTACGCCTTTACCTGCCAAATGGCGTGCAACCTCATCGAATTGATCATCCGGTATTGCTGCACCGAACCTTACAATAACAATGGCCGGAAACACTCCTTCAGATTCCGGAATAAATAAACTATCCGTTTTTACTTTTTTAGATACCCTGACTTCATTTACACGCCCTTTATTCGGATATTCCGCTGCGGCGTGGGCTGGAAGCCACATAAAACGGTTTATGAAATGTTCATCTCCCGGCAAAAATACCACTGATCCTTCGACAGGAAAATCCTCATCAAACGATGGACCGTAAGTATAGATAAAATCTCCGTAGCCGGCCTTTTTTAGCTTACGGGTAAGTCCTGTTTTCTGATCATGTAAAACAAGCCTCCCCTGCTCCTGCCGAGCATCAATAATAGAAATATTTCTTCCTGTTTCAGTTTCATAATGTCCACGGAAGTCATCTTCATTAAATGAATACGCCGCCAACTTATCAAATGTGCGTCCTTCTGAACCGCGCTTTAAGACTATAGTTTCATTACCGACCGTAACAAGCTTACCCTGTTTCAGCACAATGGCATTTTTATTTTGAGCGACATTACTTTCAATTGCAGAAGATACGGCAACAGGCGGCTTGTTTTTAGGCAATGAAGTTTTAGATTGCAGTGATTCAGCGGTATTTGCAGACGTATGAGAAGGCTTAGCTTTCGCCTTAACTTGCGAATTATCGGGAATATCTTTTGTCGAAAACTTATTTCGACGGGATACGGGATGCTTTGCGTGCTTTGTGGATTTTGTCTGCTTTACAGGTTTTAGATTCTTTTCTTCAGGCTGAACAGGTTCTTTCAACTTCGGTTCCGGATTAACTTTCTTAAGAACTGCCGGACTGACTAATTCAATATTAATCATGCTCACAATCTTTTCCGGTATCGGAAAAATATTATTGCAAAGTATGAGCACAATTAAAACATGCACAAAAATAGACAGCATGGCAGCAATGTACTTCAAAACACCTCCTGTACTGCCTTACATGCTATTCCTGATTCAGACTCTTTTCAACCGATTGAATAAATTATTCATTTCATCCCAAGCAGATATAGTTTAAAAAACACAACTCACCACAATAACTATGAGATTACAATAGCATATCACATTTTAAGTTGACAGTGACCAGAAATGGGAATAAATCCTCATAACTCGAGTCGGGATGTAGCGCAGCCTGGTAGCGCACTTGAATGGGGTTCAAGGGGCCGGAGGTTCAAATCCTCTCATCCCGACCACGATTAAAAAAAATCCCTACTAAGCCACTGATAATTCAGTGGCTTTTTTATTTTAAAACAAAAAAACTCATACATATAATATGCATGAGTTTTTTCACATTTCGAAAACAACAAAAACTTTTCTATCTTCGAACTATGCCACGACTCCCAACGGATTCATGCCAGTACCGTCATTCTGAGTCTGATAAGCTTTCATAGCCATGCGACTAAGTGGAGACTGCCCGTTCTGCCCTTCTGACTCAGAAGATTTTCCAACCACATCAGCCAGGCTCTCATCACCATTATTAAACGCCTGCAAAAGTTCGTCAGCAGTTACAACACCGTCTTCATTCAGATCATAAGCATCATAAGTTTCTTCATCTTCATCTTCGTCAGAGCTTGATGAAGATGCGGAAACTTCCGATCCTGATGAGGCAGAGGATGCCGCGGTAGCAACGGAAGCCTGTTCAGTCGCATCAGGCGGAGTCATAGCGGCATCAAGCTCTTCACCTGAAATGCTGCCATCACTATCTGCATCAAGTACTGAAAACAATTCATCATTAAGTCCGGTTTCTTCCTGACTTAAAAGACTGTCTCCATCAATATCCATGTTATTCATTAAAGTTTCAGTAAGGCTCATCCCACTGTTTGCGCCACCTTGCATAAACACGCTAAGCTCGCCCATCATACCTTGATTCTCAAGATCTGCGAGCAGCTCTTCTTGCGAAGCCTGACCGTCACTATCAGCGTCGATAGTATTAAACAGATCAGAGGACATTCCAGATTCTTTAAGACTGAGCAATCCATCACCATCTCCATCATTATCAGCAACCATGGAGCTTACAAAATCTTCCGCGCTGCTTCCTTTGCGGGCCTCGCGCATCTGTGCGATAATATCAGAATTAGCTCCTGAAATCATAGAACTGTCAACACCGGAAATACTCATAGCTTTTTCCTCCTTGTTCAAAACCTTGCTGTGAACAACGGCAATATGTGCCGTTTTTTGCCTTTGCGTATTCCGCAGCAAGTTATGCCCCAAACAATATTAAGAAAAATTAAGTATCTATATGTAAATATTACGCTATTTTTTTTGTTTGAAATTTCAAAAAGATGCATCATCTAATAACATGTAAATCATTACACAAATGTTGGATTAAAATAAAAAGAACTGACCAGAGTCGGCAGAAAAGACATACTTACATAAGCTATTACTGTTTTACCGATAAAAATTCGGCTTAAAATCATACGAAAAACTTAGTCAGCTTTTAAACGCAAAAAAACTCATACATATAGCATGCATGAGTTTTTTTGCGTGTTGCGAACAACAAAAATATATTTAAGACAGCAAAATTATACAACTACGCCTAAGGGACTTCTCCCTGCGGCTGCACTCTGTGCTTGATATGCACTGACTGCCCTTTGCATTAGAGCCGATTTGCCGCTGTTTTTGCCTGATTCTTTCGGCTTTCCGACTACTTCCGCAAGGCTCTGATCACCGGCCTCAAAAGCCTGCAAAAATTCATTTCCGGTAACAATGCCATCTTTATTCAGATCATAAACATCATAGCTTGTTTCATCATCCTGAGAACCTGATTTATCAGAAGAGGATTTTTTTGCACTGACATTAACTTGCGGGCTGCCACTTTCATCTTGCATACGCACTGCAAGATCGCCCATCATGCCCTTTTGCTGTTGCAGTTTTTCTATTCCCTTAGACAGCTCCTCTGCCGAAGCAAGTCCGTCTCCATTTGTATCAATGGATTTGAATAAACTACCGTTAAGCCCGGTCTCTTTGGCACTGAGGAAGCCGTCACCGTCTCCATCATTCTCTTGAATCATGGAGCTTACGAACTCTTCGTTGCCCCCCTCTTTGCGAGCCTCCTGCATCTGGGCTATCATATCAGAAGAACCTTCTGAATTCATATAACTGCCGATACTTGAAACACTCATAATTTCCCATCCTTGTTCAAAATATGTCTGCATTAATAGCGGCAATATATGCCGTTTTTTCTATTAACAAAACTTAATGCAAACTATATTCCAAACAATTCAAGGAAATCAGCTACCATGCCACATACGACAACATACTGATTACATTTATTTTTTTATCAATGTAATCTATCTAAACCTGTAAAGATATTATACAGAGCAAGGGATAATACCGAGAGGGCTGGCCAAACCAGGCAAACATGGCCTACTCATAAAGCTATGCCCAGCAACAGGAACACTGACACCCGGCAAATCCGGATTCTGAGTTATTTTCACATACTCATCAGTAAAATCAATATGCATGGGAACGACTTCTGTTTCACCTTCACCGCAAATGCTTTCGCGGTGCAGCGGAGTGAATACACTTTTTTTGCCGTCCTTATCCGTTGCTATTATGCTGGTTAAAGTAGTTGCAATATGAGTGACCGATCCGTCTTCTCCGAAGACAAGTGAATTATGATCTGCATGAATTCCTACTGCATCAGAATCATATGCAAGAATTTCTCCTGCAAAAGTTTTTATGGATGAAGGAACACCCGGCTCAACAGACTCTAATCTACCCTCCGGAGAAAAACTGAACCCTACCCGCGATTTAACTATTCCGACAGGGGTAGGAACTTCAACAATCTCGCCCGGCCACAAGGTAACACTGCGCAAGGCTTCATTTTCATAAAAACTCATCCCGATAATTTTAGTGCGGATCAAACCGATTGGAGTCATTAACTCAATCGGATCAGCTAAACCGGCTTCATCTTCCTGACTCCAATAACCGGAAAGCTTGCCGTTTAAAGGAAAAACTCTGCTGATTCCGCCACCTGGATGAAAAGTAACCAACTCTACAACAATATCACCTATCGGAGTTTTAACTAAGGTCTTTTCTTCCAAAGGCACAGATTTGGGAAGTCCTGACTCATAAAAAGATAAGGCTTGAACAGTTTTTCGTCTGAGATCATCGGTCGAATACTGAGGCACAAGTTTACCTACAGGTGTTTCAAGAACACATGCTCCGGAAGGTGAACAAATATGGACAGATCCATTCGCGTACATTTCTATAGGCCCTGCAACAGGAACATCACCTAATCTTGTTTTGCATAAATCCATGTCCAATCTCCCTTCTAACAACTAAAAATTATGCTGAATTAGTTAAAATACACTATATGAGATATTACATTTAAATGTTTACATGCTATTTTCACTCATGCTTATTTCTATTTTTCAGAATTCAAGGTCAACTCAACGAGCTCTCCTTTGGTGAGCGGACGCATTAATTCACATGAAAGTTTTCGCACAGCCTGCGTAAGAGCGGAAAGATTACGCTCAGAAAAATCTTTTACAAGCGGCGCAATTTCACCGTCGCTTAATGCCGAAGCGACTGCTGACTTACCGCTCTTACCGCCGACTGCGAGCTTACGGGTTTTCCCTACAAGCTCAGGATTATATGGTTCAAAGAGTTCAGGTGATTTACTTAATGCATGTGCGTGCAAACCGGATTCACAGGCGAAAATATCAGTTCCAACTACCGCTTTAGTCCGCGCGATAGTCACTCCGGCCGCGCTGGAAACAAAGCTGCAAAGATCCACAAGCCCTTCTGTAGAATATGGATGGTTCTCATTATTAAGCGAAAGATATGCAATCAACTCTTCCGTGGCGGAGATGCCGGACCGCTCACCTATTCCCAGCACGCTTACATCCACATATTTTGCACCGGCCCCAAGGGCAGTTACCGCATTTGCGGTCGCCATACCGAAATCGTCATGGCAGTGGACGGCAAAATCAATATTGATCTGACTGCTGAACAACTGCACCAGATTTTCAGTAGCTTTCGGAGTAAGTTGCCCGAGTGAATCCGCAAGACGAATGCGCGAAGCTCCCGACACTTTTGCAAGTAACGCCACGGTCAGAGCAAAAGCTTCATCAGCTCTTGAAAGGTCTTCCAGTCCGATAGAAACATATCTAAGACCGTGGTTCTTAGCCGTCTCAACCGTTTTAGTTAGTTTTTTGAGTAATCCTGCCCGATCAAGGCCAAGCCTCTTCTCTATATGAAGGTCTGAAACCGGAACACCTATATTAATGCGGTCAACAGGAAGCTTTGAAACTGTAATAACATCTTCTTCGCGGCAGGGACTCCAGACACTGAATTTTGTATTACCGTTTAATGAGCGTCCATATTCTGCAAGTTCCTGCAAATCTTCCTGCCCTACCCAGCCCAGTTCTACTTCATCTATTCCAAGAGCTACAAGCCCTGCGACAATGCGTTTACGAGTATCAATATTAAAATATGCGCCGAACAACTGTGCGCCTTCTCTGAGTGTTGTATCTATCAACATGTCATGGCTCCTTGTCGTTAGTAGATAATCATTACTAAGCACAATCAATGCCAATGGGCGCCATTCGTATATTATCTTGTAATAATACGCTTATTTTAAAAACACATCCTACTTCAATCTACATACATTTTTGTAGGAAACTACACTAACGTATGTAGTTTATGTCGCTACCCACGTTTTATGTAGATTCTTTCTAGGCCCCGTTGAATGAATTAATACCGTTATATTAGATAGTTAACTTGCAAAACCTAATTTGGCACGCCAATTGCCTTATGTGAATCAGCATCAACGTAAATTTTAAAATATAAACCCTTGGAGGAGTATCATGAAAAAGATGAGAAAAGTCGCAATTTACGGAAAAGGCGGTATCGGCAAGTCTACAACTACTCAGAACACTGTTGCCGGTTTGGCACAGATGGGACGTAAAATAATGGTTGTAGGCTGTGACCCTAAAGCTGACTCCACCCGTCTTCTTCTTGGTGGTCTAGCTCAGAAATCAGTTCTCGATACTCTTCGTGAAGAAGGCGAAGACGTAGAACTCGAGGATATCCGCAAGCCCGGTTACGGCGACACTTGGTGTGTTGAATCCGGTGGTCCTGAACCAGGAGTAGGTTGCGCCGGTCGCGGTATCATCACTTCCATCAACATGCTCGAAAATCTCGGTGCTTACGAAGAGTCTGAAGGACTCGACTACGCATTCTATGACGTTCTCGGCGACGTTGTCTGCGGTGGATTCGCAATGCCTATCCGTGACGGTAAAGCAGAAGAAATCTACATCGTATGTTCAGGTGAAATGATGGCAATGTATGCAGCCAACAACATCTGTAAAGGTATTATGAAGTATGCTCAGTCCGGTAGCGTCCGTCTCGGCGGTCTTATCTGTAACTCACGTAACGTTGATAACGAAAAAGAGATGATCGAAGAACTTGCTAAAAAGATCGGCACACAGATGATCTACTTTGTTCCTCGTGACAACGACGTACAGCGTGCAGAAATCAACCGTAAAACTGTTATCGAATGGAATGATAAAGTTCCTCAGGCTGATGCATACCGCGGTCTTGCTAAAGCTATCGATGACAACACAATGTTTGTTGTACCTAAACCTCTTGAAATTGAAGAACTTGAACAGCTCCTGCTCGACTTCGGTCTGCTGGAAGTAGCTTAACACTTACCCCTTTTAAAAAACATTATATTCAAATCGCACCATAGGAGAGCCAAATGATGATCATGGTAAGAGCAATAGTTAGACCGGAAAAAGCAGACGCAGTTCTGGCAGCACTCATGGACAACGGATTTCCGGCTGTAACAAAATATTCAGTAGCAGGTCGCGGTAAACAACGCGGTATCAAAATCGGCGAAGTTACCTACGACGAAATTCCTAAAACCATGCTCATGAGCGTTGTTAAGGCTGAAGATAAAGATTTCGTCATCAGCACCATCATGGACGCTGCAAGATCAGGAACCAAGGGAGCTTTCGGAGACGGTAAGATTTTCGTTTCAGAAGTTGGCGATGTCTACACTATCAGTTCCGGCGTAAAGGAAGGCGCTGCAGAGGGAGAGGCATAATGCAGGAAATCATCGCCATTGTGCGGATGAACATGATGAACCGCACCAAAGCAGCACTTGATGAAGCAGGCGTAGATGCCTACTTCGCTCACGAAGCTCAAGGCCGGGGAAAAGGATTCGTTAACTCAGCGGTCCTTGAAGGAGCAGAAAGCGGATACGAAGAAGCCGCAGCTGTTCTCGGTGAAAAAGGTAAGCTTTACCCTAAACGCATATTAACAGTTGTCGTTCCAGATGACCTCGTCGATGACATTGTTGAAGCTATCATCAAAGCTAACCAGACCGGAAAACCCGGTGACGGCAAAATCTTTGTAACTCCTCTCGGAGATGCAGTACGCGTCAGAACCGCTGAAAAAGGCAAAAAAGCTATCGTTTAGTTCCAAGGAGATTGCAAGATGACAAAAACGACAAAAATGGTGCAGTGGAGCCCCACTGATATTAAGGACGAGCTTCTCAAGAAGTATCCTCCTAAAGTGGCCCGCAAACGCGCCAAACAGATAATGATTAATGAAGCGGTCGGCGCTGATACATCCCCTGAAATCGTAGCCAACGTTCGTACCATTCCAGGCATCATCACAATGCGCGGCTGTACTTACGCAGGTTGTAAGGGCGTTATCATGGGACCGACCCGTGACATCGTAAATATCGTCCACGGTCCTATCGGTTGCAGCTTTTACGCATGGCTTACCAGACGTAACCAGACTGATGCTGGAAAAGACGGCGAAAACTATATTCCATACTGTTTTTCAACAGATATGCAGGATCAGGATATTATCTTCGGCGGGGAAAAGAAGCTCGAAGCAGCGATTATTGAAGCTTACGAACTGTTCCACCCTAAAGGTATCTGTATTTTCGCAACATGTCCTGTCGGCCTGATCGGTGATGACATTCACGCTGTAGCAAGAAAGCTGTCTGCCCAGTATGAAGATTGTAACATTTTTGCTTTCTCCTGCGAAGGATACAAAGGTGTTTCTCAGTCAGCCGGTCACCATATTGCTAACAACCAGGTCTTCACTCACCTTGTAGGTGAAAATAAAAAATCTCCTGAAGGTGAATATAAAATCAACCTTCTCGGTGAATACAACATCGGCGGTGATGGTTTTGAGATTGACCGTATTTTCAAAAAATGCGGCATCACAAACATCTCAACCTTCTCCGGTAACTCAACATACGACCAGTTTGCCTCTGCTCAGCATGCCGACCTAAGCTGCGTAATGTGTCACAGATCTATTAACTACGTAGCGGACATGCTGGAAACTAAATACGGCATTCCATGGATCAAAGTTAACTTTATCGGCGCACGAAGCACTGCTAAGTCTCTGCGCAAAATTGGTGAATACTTCGGCGACCCTAAACTCATCAAAAGAATTAATGATGTAATCGCTGAAGAAATGCCTGAAGTTGAAGCAGTAGCAGAAGAAGTACGCACCCGTACCAACGGCAAGACTGCTATGATCTTCGTAGGTGGTTCACGTGCACATCACTATCAGGATCTGTTCGCTGAAATGGGTATGAAAACCATCTCTGCCGGATATGAATTCGCTCATCGTGATGACTACGAAGGACGTGAAGTAATACCAAGCCTGAAAGTAGACTCTGATTCACGTAACATTGAAGAATTAACTGTTGAAGCTGATGAAAAACTCTTTAAAGCGCGTAAAACTCCTGACGAAGTTAAAGCCCTTGAAGAAGCAGGATT
This sequence comes from Desulfovibrio gilichinskyi, assembly GCF_900177375.1. Taxonomy (NCBI): domain Bacteria; kingdom Pseudomonadati; phylum Thermodesulfobacteriota; class Desulfovibrionia; order Desulfovibrionales; family Desulfovibrionaceae; genus Maridesulfovibrio; species Maridesulfovibrio gilichinskyi. Next base: position 971,049 of record NZ_FWZU01000001.1, read on the forward strand.
CAAGTTCAAGCATTACGAAGGTCTTAATAAAGACATGGATAACGGTTCCATCATTGTTGATGACCTTAACCAGTATGAAGCCGAAAAACTTGTTGAAATACTTAAACCTGATGTTTTCTGCGCCGGTATTAAAGAGAAATTCTCAATACAGAAACTGGGCGTGCCTATGAAGCAGTTGCACAGCTATGACTCCGGCGGACCTTATGCAGGATTCAAGGGAGCGGTTAACTTCTACAAAGAAATCGACCGCCTCGTCGGCAGCAAGGTCTGGAGCTACATGAAAGCTCCTTGGCAGAAGAACCCCGAACTCACCGCTACGTTCGTGTGGGAATAACCAGAAGAGAGAATTAATATGTTACTCAGACACACCCCCACAGAAATTACTGAACGTAAGGCCCTGATGATCAATCCGGCTAAAACATGCCAGCCTATCGGCGCCATGTATGCGGCTCTGGGCATCCACGGATGTCTACCTCACAGTCACGGTTCACAGGGTTGCTGCGCTTACCACAGATCAGCTTTAACAAGACATTATAAAGAGCCTATTTCTGCTGCAACAAGCTCCTTCACCGAAGGTGCATCAGTATTCGGCGGACAGGCAAACCTGCTTCAGGCAATTGATAACATCTTCACTGTTTACGAACCGGAAGTAATTGCTGTGCACACAACCTGCTTATCTGAAACAATCGGTGACGACCTTAAGCAGATCGCCGACAAAGCTCAGAAAGAAGGCAAAATTCCCGAAGGCAAATTTGTCATCGGAGCACCTACTCCAAGTTACGTCGGTTCTCATGTTACGGGATTCAGCAACATGGTCAAAGCAATGGCCCAGCTTGCAACACCCGGCACCAAAAAGAACGGTAAAGTGAACGTCATTCCCGGATGGGTTGAACCTTCAGACATGGAAGAAATCAAACGCCTCGCATCTGTTGTCGGCGTTGATATCACCCTCTTCCCTGACACTTCCGGAGTTCTCAACGCTCCTCTGACCGGAGAATACAAAATGTTCCCCGACGGCGGAGTAACAATGAAGGAATTGATGAACACAGGCGGAGCCATGGGAACACTCGCTTTAGGCGAATGGTGTTCCGCAGATGCCGCCCGCTGGCTTGATTCCAAGTGTAAAGTCCCTTGCACCGTTCTGGACATGCCTTTCGGACTTAACGCAACAGACCGTTTCATTGATGTTCTTCGCACAGTAGCAGGCGTAACCGTCCCTGAAGCAATTGACGTTGAACGCGGTCAGCTCGTTGATATGATCTCTGACATGCACCAGTACTTCTACGGCAAGAAAGTAGCTATCTTCGGTGACCCTGATCAGCTCATTTCCATGTGTGAATTCCTTCGTGCCCTTGATATGCAGCCAGTGCATGTCATCACAGGAACACCGGGTAAAGAGTTTGAAAGACGCATCAAAGAAATCACTGCCGACATGCCTTGTGAAGTTAACGTTAAAGCCAAAGGCGACATGTTCCTGCTTCACCAGTGGATCAGAAATGAGCCTGTCGATCTGCTCATCGGCAACACATACGGAAAGTATATTGCCCGTGACGAAGACATTCCATTCCTTCGCTGGGGATTCCCGATCCTCGACCGTCAGGGACATCAGTACTTCCCGACAGTCGGTTACAAAGGCGGACTTCGCCTTCTTGAAAAGATTCTCGGCCTGCTTCTGGATCGTAAAGATCGTGACGAACCTGAAGAAAGCTTCGAATTAGTTCTTTAAAAAAACAAGACCTCCGGCGTCCGGGAGAACTTTTTTAAAAAGTTCCCCCGGGCCCTTAAAAAAATTTTATTAGGCTCCACCGCAAAAGAACTTTTAAAGCAGGAACTGAAAACAGCCATGACAGAGTCAAGTTCAACATATTCATCGCACCCCTGCTTCGGGTCAGCTGCCCGCAAGACAGTAGACCGGATACATCTGCCTGTAGCTCCAAGGGCAAATTCACGCATCAAATACAGTTCTATGCAGATCATGCAGGAAGCTATTCAGCCTGAAGCGGCTTTAGCATGGCTGGATGACGTCATCGCCGAAGGACGCAAAATTGATGTTGTCGGAATCACCGGCCCCGGCGATCCATTAGTTCTGCCGGACCTGACTTTCCGCACCTTGGAACTGGTCAAAGCAAAGTATCCAAGTATGTCTCTTTGCGTAACCACTCTTGGAATCGGAGCCGCTAATCATGCAGAGACACTTGCAAAAATTGGTGTATCCCACGTTACGCTCTTAGTGGATGCCGTATCCAGATCAGTAATTGAAGAACTTTACGCCTGGATCAGACCTTCCAAGAAAAATGTTCCTTTGGAAGATGCTTCTTCAATCCTGCTCAGCGAACAGTCCGCAGCGGTCAAAGCTCTTAAAGCCGCAGGTATCACTGTAAAAATCAACACGACAGTATACCCTTCAAATGCTGACCATGTAGGTGAAATTGCTGAAACAATGAAAGCTCTCGGCGCAGACATTATGGCAATTATTCCTTTCATACCTAAAGATGACGAACAGGAAATTCTGCTTAAAAAAACTGACAGCATCACAATGGCAGCAGCCCGTGATCTGGCGGCAAGACACATGGAACTTATGCCGGAATGGGAAGAGTGCGGCGCAGCAGTAAAGACTGAAACAACTTCACTTCTTCCGAAACCGACAAAATCAAGACCGAATGTTGCGGCTGTAAGTTCCAACGGTATGGAAGTGGACATGCACCTTGGACACGCAGAAAAGATTTTAATCTACGGACCGCGTGATGACGGCTTAGCCTGCCTGCTTGAAACACGCACAGCCCCGAAAGCCGGTGGCGGCACAGCAAGATGGGAAGAACTGGCAGGAACTCTCAGCGACTGTTTTATCATCCTTGCTGCCAGTGCCGGAGACAGTCCAAAACAAATTTTGAGCCGACACGGCTTATATGTCGCAGTTACAGACGGCGAAATCGAAGGCACCGTTGATTCACTCTACGGTGGTGGCAAGAAAAAAAAGTGCAAGAAATAATCGATAACAAAAATCGAGAATCAACACCAAAAGGAGTTTAAAAATGGCTACACCGGAAAGAATGATAATATGCTGTCAGAGTTTTCGCACATCAGGAAGCCCCAAAGGAATCTGTCACAAATCAACTGAAGGCTTTCTCCAATATATCGAAGAAGAGCTGCTGGATCGCGGTCTTGATGCAATAGTCGTTGCTACCACCTGCCTTAAACAGTGTGAATCAGGCCCGATCATGGTTGTTCAGCCTGAAAACTGGTGGTTCAAAGGAGTTGAATCCGAAGGCGCAATTGATGAGATTCTCGACAGCCTTGAAGACGGCGAACCCTGCGAAAAATATTTACTTAGTTAATCCAGAGAAGACTCATGCCGGGCACAATTAAAATACGAACCGCAATTCGCGAAGATCTAAGCAGTCTCGCTGACCTGCTGGAAATGCTCTTTTCCATTGAAGCAGACTTTTGCGCAGACAGAAAAAGACAACTGCGCGGACTTGCAATGCTGCTTGAAACCAATCGGGGATGTATTCTGGTCGCTGAGGCTGGAAATATTGTGGTCGGCATGTGCTCTGGACAATTTATGATTTCCACTGCTGAAGGCGGATTATCAGTACTGGTGGAAGATGTGGTTGTACACAAAGACTGGCAGGGGCGCGGCATAGGTAGAATGCTAATGGACAGTATCGGAACATATGCGAAAGACAACAACGCATCACGTTTGCAACTGCTTGCAGACAGCGAAAATATTCCGGCACTTAACTTCTATAAAAATCTCGGGTGGGAACCTACCCGGCTCATTTGTCTGAGAAAGCGTCATTCATAAAGGTGAAGCCATGACTAGTGCCATATTAGAAGAAAGAAAAGATCAGATACATAGAACAGGACAGGGCGACATTGATATAGCCTGTAACCGTGAATCTCTTGCCGGAGCTGTCAGTCAGCGTGCTTGTGTTTTCTGCGGTTCCCGCGTTGTTCTTTACCCCATTGCTGACGCACTGCATCTGGTGCACGGCCCCATCGGTTGTGCAGTTTATACATGGGACATTCGCGGCTCTCTTTCAAGCGGACCGGAACTGCACAGAATGTCCTTTTCAACAGACCTTCAGGAAGTTGATGTCATATTCGGCGGAGAGAAAAAGCTTGAAGCTGCTCTTGACGAACTCATAGACAGGCACAGCCCCAAAGCGGCATTCGTTTATTCCACATGCATCGTCGGAATAATCGGTGATGACCTTGAAGCTGTATGCAGAAAAATGACTGAGAAGAAAGGAATCCCTGTTCTTCCTGTCATGTCTGAAGGATTTAAAGGCAGTAAACGCGAAGGTTATCTTGCTGCGTGTAAAGCCATGTTTAAACTTGTCGGAACAGAAGATGTATCCGATATATCACCGGTTTCAGTCAATATTTTAGGTGATTTCAACCTCGCCGGAGAAATCTGGATTGTAAGAGAATACTTTAGACGCATGGGCGTAGAAGTCGTTGCCAATATCACCGGTGACGGACGAGTTAAAGATGTCGGTCGCAGTCATGGTGCGGCTTTAAATCTAGTTCAATGTTCGGGTGCGACTCTCGATTTGGCAAAAATGATAAAAGAAAAGTATGGCAAACCATTCATCCGTGTCTCCTACCTAGGCATTGAAGATATGGCTGAGTCTCTTTATCAGGTGGCTGATTTCTTTAAGGATATCGACCCGAACATTGTTCAACGCACTCAGGACCTTGTTAAAGATGAACTTTCAAAGCTCATGCCGGAGATTGCCCGCTACCGCAAAGATCTTGAAGGCAAAAAAGTTGCCATGTATGTCGGTGGATCTTTCAAAGCATTCTCATTGCTCAAAGCATTTCGGCACCTTGGAATGAAAGTCGTTATGGTAGGCTCGCAGACCGGAACCAAGGAAGATTATGAAGAGCTGGCTCAGATTGCTGACCCCGGCACAATTTTAGTCGATGATGCCAACCCGCTGGAACTTTCCGCATTTATCAAGGAAAAAGATGTGGATGTCTTTGTCGGCGGCGTAAAAGAACGCCCTATCGCATTCAAAATGGGTGTCGGCTTCTGCGATCATAACCATGAACGCAAAGAAGCACTTGAAGGGTTCGAAGGAATGTTAAATTTTGCCCGTGAAATTCATTCCTCAGTAATGAGTCCGGTATGGTCATTTGTACCGAGACGCTCCAACCGCAGAAGTAAGATAGTAAAGGAGGCAGGCAATGAGTAACGTTAAAACTAAAGTGGAAAGAGCTAATTTTGTTTCCACCACCAACGCCTGCAAGCTTTGCACGCCACTCGGGGCCTCACTGGCTTTCCGCGGAGTTGAAGGAGCCATCCCGTTCCAGCACGGTTCACAGGGATGCTCAACATATATGAGACGATATATTATCAGTCATTTCCGCGAACCGGTTGATATTGCTTCGTCTGCACTCGGCGAAAAAAATGCCATTTACGGCGGCGGACCGAATCTTAAAAAAGGCATCTTGAATGTCATGAAAAAGTACGATCCGCAGCTTATCGGTATCGCAACAACCTGCCTTACCGAAACCATCGGCGATGACGTTCCAAGAATTCTATTTGAATTCCGCAAGGAATTCGGTGATCTTAACCTGCCTGAATTAGTCAGTGTTTCGACCCCGAGTTACAACGGAACGCACATGGACGGCTGGCATGGAGCTGTATGTTCATTAGTCGAACAGCTCTGCACAGAGCAGGCTGAAAAAGACGGCAGTGTGAACATTCTTCCGAACATGATTTCCTGTGAAGATATTCGTGAACTGCGCGATATTTGTGAAAGATTTGATGTAGAAGCTACTATTTTACCTGACATTTCTGAAACTCTGGACGCTCCGGCACTTGAGGATTATGTAAAAATTCCTACAGGCGGAACCCCGATTAAGAGCATTAAAGAAATGTCAGGAGCCAGTGCGACAATCGAATTCGGTCGCTGCCTTGGAGATAAAACCGGCGGTGTTGCTCTTGAAAAGAAATTCGGAGTCAAAAATTATCGCATAGGCATTCCTATGGGGCTGCGTGAAACAGACGCACTCTTTGATACACTTGAAGAAATAACCGGAACCCCTACTCCGCGTCGTTATGAACTGGAACGCGGTCGTTTGATCGACGCATATGTCGATGGACACAAATATGTTTTTGGAAAGCGCGCAATTGTTTACGGCGAAGAAGATCTGGTGACAGGACTCTGCTCTTTCCTGAGTGAAATAGGAGTCGAAGTTGTGCTCGCCGGAACCGGAGCACGCGGCAAAGGTCTGGCAAAAGCAATTGCTGCTGCAACCGAAGGCGTAGCCAGAAAAATGCCTATAGTTCGCGAAGGCGTAGACTTTCACGACATAGCTGACGAGGCTGAAGAATTGAAACCGGACCTGATGATCGGTCATTCCAAGGGTTATAAATACGCAAAAGCATGGAATATCCCGCTTATCCGCGTAGGTTTCCCGATTCATGACCGTTTCGGAGGTCAGCGCATTCTTCATATCGGATACAGCGGAGCACTCTCACTTTTCGATAAAATCGTAAACTCCGTACTTGAAAAGAAACAGAGCGACAGCGATATCGGCTACGGATACCTGTAAAAAAGTTTAATCAGTAAAATAATCGGGAATTTCACAGTAGGAGCCAAGACAATGAAAGATACAACCAAGCACCCATGCTTCAACAAGGAAACAGCAGGCTCATGCGGCCGTGTACATCTCCCCGTCGCACCTAAGTGTAATATTCAGTGCAACTACTGTAATAGAAAATATGATTGCGTAAATGAATCACGCCCGGGCGTAACCAGCGGAGTGCTGAAGCCGTTTCAGGCCGCAGAATATATGGATCAGGTTCTTACAAAAGAACCGCGTATCACGGTTGCAGGCATCGCCGGCCCCGGTGACCCTTTTGCAAACCCTGCTGAAACACTTGAGACGATGCGTCTGCTCAACAAAAAACATCCGCATCTTCTTTTCTGTCTGTCCTCCAACGGCATGGGCATACTGCCTTATCTGGATGACATCAAAGAACTTGGAGTATCACACGTAACTATTACCATCAGCGCAGTAGACCCTAAAATCGGTGCAAAACTTTATGCATGGGTTAAAGACGGAAATGTTGTGTACCGCGGCGAACAAGGTGCTGAAGTACTCTTAGAACGCCAGCTTGCAGCAATCAAAGGACTTAAGGAACGCGGAATTATCGTTAAAATAAACTCTATCGTTGTTCCCGGTATTAACGAAGACCATCTGGTTGAAGTTGCAAAAGTCGTTTCAGAGCTAGGAGCGGACATCCAGAACATGATTCCCCTTAAGCCGACAGCAGATACTCTTTTTGCAGACGTGAAAGAGCCAGGGCATGAAATAATCGGACCTCTGCGCAAAGAAGCAGGTAAAGTCATCGATCAGATGACGCATTGCAAGCGTTGCCGCGCTGACGCTGTTGGACTTCTCGGTGATGATCAGTCCGCATCTCTTTGCGGAACTCTTCAGGCATGTTCTAAGCTTACTCCGATTGAACCTAAAGCTGCGCGTCCCTACGTTGCTGTTGCCAGCCGTGAAGGAATGCTGATTAATCAGCACTTAGGTGAAGCTAAATCATTTTATATCTGGGGTGAAGGCGAAAATGGAACCTATCGTCTTATAGAAGAACGTCAGGCACCTAAATCCGGCTGCGGTCCGAAACGCTGGGCAGACCTTGCCGCGGCACTTAAAGATTGCCGCGCAGTTTTATGCGCCGCAGTAGGCCAGACACCGCAGCTCGCCCTTGAAGAAAACGGAATCGACTGCCATGTCGTAAGCGGGTTTGTTGAAGATGGATTAACCGCTGTCTACACTTCAGGTGATCTAAGTAAATTAAGCGGTCGCAGAGGCGGAATCGCAGGCGGCTGTTGCACCGGAACAGGTACAAGCTGCGGCTAGGGCTGATCAAAACAATTAATATATTAGCGAATAACCCCGCCGGAATTAATATTCGGCGGGGTTAATTTTTGTAGATATTCTGAGTTAATAATAGCAAATTACTAAAAAAATCCGGCTGGAGATATTCCAGCCGGATTTAAAAATACATATAACTTGCTATAAAATTTTACTTATTCACCGTCTTTCATCCGTCTAAGCCGCGCGCGCCCTTCTGCGATCATGGATTCAAGGCCGTATCTTTTGACTCGATACCCCATCTGACGGGCAGACAAACCTAAAGTATCCGCCGCCTTGTACTGAATCCAGCCGCTTCTTTCGAGTGCTGCAACAACCTCATTACGTTCAACTTCTTTAAGTGAAGTACAGTGAGGAGGTTCGTCACTGTTTTTTTGAGCATCGTGTGAAATTCCATTCTGCACAGGACTCTGCCCCGGTGCGAGATATGATTTCAAAAATTCCAAAGTAATATACTCGCTGTCGGACATGATTACGAGCCGCTCAATAAGATTCTGCATCTCACGAACATTGCCCGGCCAATCATATTTGATCAGAGCGTCCAGAGCAGCCGGCGTAAAAAACATCTGCCGACCGTAATCTTCTGACATTTTCTGGAGAAAATGATTGAGCAAACCTGTAATATCTTCCTTGCGCTCCCTTAAAGGCGGAACCAGAATCGGAAAGATATTTAAGCGATAGTACAAATCAAGCCTGAATTCGTTGCGCTCAACCAGTTCGCCTAGATCTCGGTTTGTTGCCGCCAGAATGCGGACATCAATAGTGCGGGTACGATTTGAGCCGAGCCTTTCAAGCTCTTTTTCCTGCAATACGCGAAGCAGTTTAGCCTGCAGAATCATCGGAAACTCGCCGATTTCATCTAAAAAGATAGTACCGCAATCAGCTTCTTCAAATCGCCCGCTACGAGATCCTGTCGCGCCTGTAAAAGCACCTTTCTCGTAACCGAACAATTCAGATTCCAACAAATTTTCCGGAATAGACGCACAGTTAATTTTAATAAAAGGATGACCTTTTCTATCAGACAGCTCATGAATGATGCGCGCAATTAATGTTTTACCGACACCGGACTCACCAAGCAGCAAAACTGTTGCACGGGTAGGAGACACTTTTTCAATCTGCCTCTGAACCTCCACCATCGCCGAACTTTGCCCAACGATATACGGCCCTTTATTATTCTTAGCTATCTGGTACTTAAGCGAAGTATTTTCACGCTTAAGGACTGCTTCCCGTTCCATAATCTTTTCATTGAGACTTATAAACTGTCCTATGAGAGTCGCGACAATTTTAAGAAAATCTATGTCTTCCTCAAAAGCAACTTCATCTTCAAACAACCTGTCAACGTTAAGCACACCTATAGATTCACCGTGCAAAAGAATAGGAACGCCCAGAAAAGAGATCAGACCGCGCCGGATTTTACGGGAACCTGTTTTATCCAGAAACAATGGCTCTTTTGTTATATCAGGTACATAATATGGTTCCTTAGTTCGAAAAATTCGTCCGGTGACACCTTCGTCAAGGCGATAGACACCGCGCTGTTTCTCCTCATGAGTTAAACCGTATGACGCATTAATGGAAAGCTGTCCGGTTTCAGGATCATGCAACGTTACCGTCGCTCGCTGCATACTTAATTTCTCGGACAGAATGCAAAGAACTCCATCTAAAGCAGATTCAAGATTAAGTGCTTGGTCGATGGCTTGGCAAATGGCCAGTAACGCCGAAAGTTTCAGTCCGTGTAAATGTGGATACATACCCTTACTAAGCAAACAAAGTGCCATGTTTCAGTTTTGCAATAGTATGTTATTTAAACATGTTACACTTTAGCCACCCAAAAAAACATTACAAATATGTAAATTACTTACTAAGAGTCTACATATTTGCTAATTTTACCTACAACAGCGACGGCACCAAACAGAACAGTTCAAACAAAAAAAGAAGCCTCATACCTTTAAATAAGGTATAAGGCTTCTTTTTTTGAGCAAATATTTACTTACATATTATCTAAACTTGTTTGATTAAGCTTATGCAGCAATTTTTCTAATCAAAAGCTGGTAGTGAGCATCAACTCCGTCAAGTTTCGGGATACGCTCAGAATCAATTACAAGATATGTATTCACTGTTCCGCTTGCCAGTTCATGTATAATTGTATCTTTAGGTTCAATATTCAAATCAATCTCAAATGTAATAATTCTCTGGGTAGAGATTACAGACTTAATTCCTTCGAACTTTTCACCGTTTTCTTTAACCAGAGTAACAATATCTTTAGCCATACATGGTAGAATCATTATCTTTCCTCGCAATTTTTAATGTTTATGCGGCATCATAGTAGTGTGCGGAGGAAAGTCAAACACTCATCACATATTGAATCGTTTTCTAAGAAAAGCTAGCCCGCCAAGCCCGCTTCCAAGCAAAAGCAAAGCGGAAGGAAGAGGTGTTGGACTGCCTTTAGCTTGTACTTCAGAAACTGAATACATACCATCACCGGAAAGTGCGGAGATTTTAAGTTTATCAGAGACAATATTCAAATCAGAACCTGATTCGCGAAGAACAAGCCCGGGCACATAATTATGCTCTTTATCTTTTACATTAGCTACGGTCCAAGCATGTTGCCATGAGCTTGAAGCTTTATCCCAGTAATCAACTTGATACGCATCATTACTGTCAGCCTGTATAGAAAGGGAGCTTATCTTCGTCACCCCATGTAAATCTATTTCAATAGAGGGATTAAGCCCCAACCACGCAACTGATTTCGTGCTCCATTGAGTTCCCTCCTTAACCTGACCATCCGTTAACAAGGAACTGTCACCTTTCATAAAAAAGCCATTCAAAGAAATGGTTGAATCTGCGAGAGGATTGAATGACGAGGCTTGTGATACGGCCGGGATCAAAAGAATCAGTGTCAGACACACTGTGGAAGCATAATAAAGTATCTTTTTTTTCATAACGAATTCCCCAGTATTCAGTGTGTTGCTGTGATTTGAAATCAATATTTATTAATATTTACAGCGACAATTATAGTCAATATAAATTTGAAGATTATAATCCGCTATCAGTCTTTTCGTCTAAACTATCCATTTTTTATCAACTATTTTTGATTTGACTTGTAACTTTGAGAATAATATCGAAAATGAGGAATTTTTGAATATTCATCATAAATAATACGAAAGTGGAAATTGCTCATGAATAAAAGACTTTACTTCCTCGATAATCTCCGTGGAATCACTATTTTAATGGTTGTACTTCTCCATGTTTACCTTTGTTATATGAAATATGCTCCGAGCTGGTGGTATGTTATCGATCCGCAGCAAAGTATGTTTTTTACTTACGGCGTTATCTTGATAGATGTACCGCTCATGCCGATTATGTTTTTTATTGCCGGATATTTTTCTCTGCCATCTCTGCAAAAGTACGGTGTGTACGATTTTTGGGCAGGAAAATTTCGGCGGCTAATTATACCATGGGTGCTTGGAGTTTTTTTTCTGGCACCGCCCTCTATGTATATGATTCTTCTTTCAAGAGGTAAGGCTTCAGGCTATATGGGCTTTTGGTTTGGAAATTTCTGGACGACTATGTTCAGTCAATCCGTATTCTGGTTTTTGGGGATTCTTGTTGTATGTCACCTGATTTTAACTATTTCATACACCAAATTTTTTAGTTTAAGAAGTCTAAGGCGAACATCAAAGAAACCGAACGTGATGCTGCCGATTTTATTCATAGCTGTCACTTCCGCTATTTTCTTGGGAATGAACCGATTTTACCCTGTTGATACGTGGGTTACTGACTACTATATTATCATTTTCCAGCCTGTACGGATTTTTATTTATCTGCTCTACTTCGGACTTGGAGTTCTTGCATGGAAACGCAGATGGTTTGAAACATCAGGATTCACACCAAAACTTATCCCTTGGTCAGTGCTTTCTGTCTGTTCCGCCATAGTATATATCCAGTTTAAAATGCTGATGGCAACCCGAAGCACGGAACTTGCGATTCAGGCCGGAAACTCAATTGGATTCAATATATTCTCATTCACAACAATGATGGCGTGTTTTGCCATATTCAAATATTTTTTCAACAGCGACAGCCCGCTCTGGAAATCCTTTTCATCCTGCTCCTATGGAATTTATCTTTTCCATTCAATTCCAGTTTATTACGGAGCATATTTCCTGCTGAATATGGACGCTTCTCCGTTTGTAAAGGCTCCTATTTTATTCATCTCTTCAATAATTATTTGCTGGGGCCTTACGCTGGTACTTAAGAAAAACAGAATTATAGCTCAAATTATTTAGATTAATTTTAGCCCCTCACAATCGATGTTGTGAGGGGCTAAAATTACTTTGTGGCCAAATCTATAATGGCGCGGCAGAAGGCAGGCAGATCATCCGGCTTGCGTGATGACACCTGATTCCGGTCAACCACTACTTCCTCATCAACCCAAGTTGCTCCGGCATTTATAAGGTCATCTTTTATCCCGGGGGTTGAGGTACAGGTAAAACCTTTCATTATTCCGGCGGAAATAGGAATCCACCCAGCATGGCAGACATGCGCTACAACTTTACCGGCTTCGTGTATCTCACGGGTAAGTTCCAGAACTTTAGGATCACGCCTCAGTTTATCAGGAGCAAAACCGCCTGCAATTACAAGCAAGTCAAAATCCTTTGCCTGCTGATCCGCAATGGCGGCGGTAGAACGGAAAGGATAACCGTTTTTACCTTTATAAACGGTTCCAGCTTCAGGTCCGGCAACCACAACCTCCGCTCCTTCCTCTATCAACCGATAGTAAGGATACAGAAGTTCCATGTCCTCAAAAACATTTTCCACAAACATCAAAACACGCATACCTTTCATTTTCATCAAAAACTCCGGTTCGTCTAATTCGTAGTTAACTTGGATGAAAGCAAGTAGTGATCGTCACTGTAATTGCTGATTCAATCTTCTTTAAATATCATGAAACGGTTGGTGGTCACAAGGTTGGAGGGCTATTCTAAGATATAAAAGTAAATATACCGCCGCAACAACATCCCCATTCCTTTTTCGACAATTTAATCAACACTGTTCCTGCTCAATCAATTGTGCTAATACACTGCAAGCTAATGATTCTTTAAATATGTTTATGAATAACCAACACGAATCATAAGGAGATATTATGCCTAATTTTCTATTTGTACTGAGCAAAAATGACAACGAAGCGGCAACACGCTGTTTCCAATTTGCAAAAATTGCTCACAGTAAAGGACATCATGTTGATATGTTTTTCATTGATGGCGGTGTGGACTGGGCTGTTTCCGGCAAAGACCTGACCCAGAAGACTGTTACCGGAGATTGCCCTCAAGACTACTTGCCATACTTGGTGGAAAATGAAGTTAAGGTCGGCGTATGCACACCATGTGCTAACAATCGCGGACTGGATGAAGCAACCTTCCATTCGAATATGCTGCTAGACGGCGGCCCTCATCTGATCGACATGGCCGCAGAAGCGAAAATTTTCAATTTTTAAAATATTTTTAAATACGAAATAGTCCCCAATTGCATAACATAATCATTAAACACCATTTTAATTATATAAAGACTTAAGCAGCAATTTTTTACAATACGCCATATTATGAAGAGTCATAGTCTGCATTTATTCAGTTTGATAAGGAGTAATTTCATGCGGTTATGGCAACAGACTATGACTGGCTTGGCCCGCAGCGAAGCTGCGACCAATTTTATGCAGGGCTCCCGGCTCATGAGCCGATTCTCCAGCCAATTCACTGGCGGAAAAAACGTGCGGGAAGCTGCAGACCGAGCAAGGGAAATGTTTATGCAAGGCATCACCTCTTCCCTGTTCGTGCTCGGGGAGTACGAAGATGTAGAAGAGAACGCTACAGCCATGGTCAAAGAATTGGAAGCTATACTTCCATTGCTAGTGGAACGCGGGATTGATTCTCACCTCTCCGTTGACCCCACCCAGATAGGGTCCATGGTGTCATGGGATGTGTGCCGAAAAAACGCGGCTCGACTTGGACAAGCTGTAAAGAACATAGAGTCTGATCGTCGCAAAGTACTAATGGTGGACATGGAGGATTCCTCGGTCACACAGAATACTTTGGATCTCTACTACGAACTTAAAATGCAACAAATTCCAGTTGCGATCACCATTCAGGCATACCTGAAACGCAGCAAGAAGGATATTGAAGGAATAGTTGCCTCAGGAGGCATGGTCCGACTGGTTAAGGGAGCGTTTGCGGAAAACAAAGACGTAGCACTAACCTAGCGCACAGATATTGACCGGAATTACAGGGAGCTTGTTGATTTAATATTCAGCGAGCAGGCACGCAAAACCGGAGTGTATCCGGTCATCGGCAGTCACGATCATAATATAATCGAATTTGCCGCGAATTTGGCCCGTGAACGGGGATGGAGTGCGGACCAATGGGAAGTGGAAATGCTGCTAGGCGTGCGCCCTGATTATCAGCGGGAACTGATACGGCAAGGCATCTCCGTCCGTGTCTACCTTCCGTACGGAGAAAAATGGTGGCCTTACAGCGTGCGTCGCATTGGCGAAAATCCTCGTAATTTATGGTTCGTATTGCGGTCTATTTTGAAGGTTTAAGGATTCTATACAGCTAGCATCTTATAAAAAAAGGGCCAGTCTCAATCGAGATTGGCCCACCTTAAACAATAAGAAACGAAAGCTCTACTATGGTACGGGTTTGAATTCGTCAAAAGTAATTATACTTATCACATTACAAAATCAAAATACCAGTAGTTGACATAAAATCACACACTATATACGCAGTTAATATTACAATAACAATGTTGTAATTTAACTATTAATTACGGAGAGATGATTATGAAAAGTTTGATGAAGGCGTGTGTGTTGTCAGTGGCGATGCTGGTGTTGATGTGCGGGGCTGCGGGGGCGGTGGATAATTTCAATGCACAAGGAAGTGCCTTGGTTCCTAGCATTTTGTATTACTATGAAAATCCAGACAAACTTAATTATCCATATATTATTTTGACTAATATCACTGGTAATACTGTGCAATGTCGAGTTGTTATATACGATGGAGACGGTAATAATCTTACTGCTTTTAGCCAACTAATTAAAGGTGGAGTAAATTGGACGTCTACTTATGGTATAAGTGATTTTGAGATTCCTGCCCATTCTTCACGCATGTTTGCTCTAAATAAAGCTAATGCTATGATTCATACAATTGGATATGCTGTAATAGAGTGGAAGTCTGACGATCCTCAATTAAGAAAGGCCCTTATCGGAGGAGTTCAGTTGCACAGAAAAGATGGTCCAGCACTTATTACTAATTCTCATTTTCTCATCAACAATGGTGACCCCTTCTAAGCCCTTACACCCAAGTCACACTTTACAAGGGCAAGGCTCACAGCTTGGCCTTTTTTACTTACTTCAGCCTATATCTTCATATATACAGCTTAAAAACCAAATACGAAAAAGCCCCTCACAACTTTCGTTGTAAGGGGCTGTATAAACCTAGCTGGCGGAGAGGAGAGGATTCGAACCTCCGTTAGTGTTACCTAAACACGCTTTCCAGGCGTGCTCCTTAAGCCGTACTCGGACACCTCTCCGCTTGGGTGAAAAAGGGTTTAGCTAAATCAGAGTAGCTTGGCAAGCTCTTTTTCACTTTTTATTCAATTATTTTAAATAACATGAAATAAAATGCTTATTTAGGCAATTTCAAGCTTCCGCGGAACTCATCAAGCGATTTTGCGTTAATTCTTTCTAACACTTTCGGAAGCTCTTCTGCGATTTTAAAAGCCGTATCAGGGCTTAAGAAATTCGCTGTACCGATCTGAACAGCCGTAGCACCTACCAGCAGAAACTCTGCGGCGTCTTCTGCTGATGAGATACCGCCAAGCCCTATTACGGGGATCTTAACCGCATTTACGGCCTGAAATACACATCTTAAGGCTACGGGCTTAACCGCTGGGCCGGAAAGACCGCCTATAACGTTAGTTAAACGCGGCGCGCGCCTTTCAATATCAACCGCCATCCCGGAAAGTGTATTGATGAGCGATATTCCGTCAGCTCCGCCGGCTTCAGCGGCCCTTGCGCAAGTGGCTATGTCCGTTACGTTAGGCGAAAGTTTGATAATTACTGGCTTATTGCCAGCATTTTTTTTAACGGCCTCAGCAACTTTTGTAATCTGGCTCGGGTCCTGACCGAAGGCGATTCCGCCCTCTTTAACATTAGGACAGGATACATTGACTTCAAGCGCGGCAACGCCCTCTTCGGCTGAAAGAACTTTTGCAAGTTCACCGAACTCGGTCGCATCCGTGGCATAGAGGTTTACTAATACAGGCAAAGTTTTCCACGGCAGTTTAGGCAGTCTATCTTTCAAAAACACTTCAACACCGGGATTCTGAATTCCGATGGCATTTAACATACCGCACGGAGTTTCAGCAATTCTCGGCATGGGATTGCCTTCTCTCGGCTTAAGAGAAAGGCCTTTTACAATGATACCGCCAAGGGATTCAAGATCACCGAATCTTTTAAATTCCAGTCCGAAACCGAATGTGCCTGAAGCTGTGAGTATGGGGTTTTTTAACTTCAGTCCGGCAAAATCAACTGACATATCCATAATTAATCCTCCAGACTGATATCTGTAGCTTTAAAGATCGGTCCGGTTGTACATACCTGCGTATGGTGTCCGGTACTGTCCTTTGTTACGCAGCCAAGACATGCGCCGACTCCGCAGGCCATGCGGTTCTCCAGCGAAAGTTCTGCTTCGACGCCGTATTTAATTGAAGCGCAGCGGACGGTACGCAGAAAAGGAGTGGGACCGCAGGCGACGATCAGCCCTTTTTTTTCAGCATATTCCTTAACAAGTTCATCAATTCGTGCAATAATATTTAGAATATCTTCGGGCTTTCTTTCGCGTATATCTTCCACTTCTATCTTCTCAGATATGGAATTATATGGATAATTTTCAAGCGGAGGACGGTGTGCAAAAAAGAGTTTTAAATTTTCAGGCTGATCATGGGAGTCGACATAACCGCAAAAGGGCGCTATGCCCATCCCTCCGGCGAGCATAAGTACAGGGCGGTCTTTCGGTTTGCTGAAAAAAGAACCGAGCGGACCCCATATATTAACGTTGTCGCCTGTGGTAAGTTTCGCAAGACGTTTTGTTCCACGCCCGACAACTTGAAAAAGAATAGTCAGGGTGGTGTCGTCTGCGTTACAAATGGAAAATGGACGTCCCCATATAAGGTCAAGCGGCCACGAAACGGGTCTGATCATAACAAACTGGCCAACGCGCCAGCCGGAGTCCCAGCCCGGATATTCGAGCTTGAGTTCGATTATTTCCTCATCCGGTGAGGAGTGCCCGAGGGGCTTAACGTCAATGACTTTTACAGCCCTGCAATTGTTTGCACTCATGATTTAATCCTATAGATTTTTGCTGTCCGCACTATGCGGCAAAGCGTGATACACTATGACAAAACATAAACCAGAAATTCTTGCCCCGGCGGGCGATAAATCATCTTTCCTTGCTGCAATCGCAGCCGGAGCAGATGCGGTATACGCCGGACTTAAACATTTTTCCGCACGTATGGAAGCTGATAACTTCTCTACTACCGAACTTGCAGCTCTTGTTCAGCTCGGTAAGGAAAATGGCGTTAAGACCTATATCCCCATGAACACATTGATTAAACCTGACGATGTAGATTCCGCAGCCAGATTGCTGGACCGTGTCGCCCGGGAGGTCAAACCTGACGGAATTATTGTTCAAGACCTTGCAATGCTTAATATTGCTAAGCAAATCGGTTATGAAGGACAAATAATTCTATCGACTCTCGCCAATGTGAGCCACCCTGAGGCACTTAAGGTTGCCGCTGAAATGGGTGCATCCCGCGTTGTTCTTCCAAGAGAACTTAATCTGGAAGAAGTTAAACAGATGGCTGACGCCTGCCCTGAATCCATTACTCTTGAAACATTTGTTCACGGCGCCCTTTGCTACAGCGTTTCAGGACGCTGCTACTGGAGCTCATACTTCGGCGGAAAAAGCAGCCTTCGCGGACGCTGCGTTCAGCCATGCCGCAGGCTTTATGGAACCTCTTCCCGTAAAGATCAACCTAAACGTCTGTTCTCCTGCCTAGATTTAAGTCTGGACGTACTGACCAAACCTCTGCTTTCAATCCCTGAAGTTACTTCATGGAAAATTGAAGGTCGTAAAAAAGGCCCCCACTACGTTTATTATACTGTCACAGGTTATCGCATGCTGCGCGATCATCCTAATGATGCTAAAATCCGTAAAACCGCAATGGAATTGCTGGAACTTGCTCTCAGCAGACCATCATCACATTCAACATTTCTGCCGCAGCGTCCGTTTATTCCGCTTGATCCTAATAATGAGACCGCTTCCGGCTTTCTTATCGGTGTTACCAAGCAGGAAAAGAACGGAAAACCTTACTTCGAATGCCGTCAGGAACTTCTGAACGGCGATTTTCTGCGTATCGGTTATCAGGACCAGCCCGGACATCAGACCTTAAAAATCAAACGTCCTGTTCCAAAGCGCGGTAAAGTCTCTATTCCTGTTCAAGGTCTCGCCCGTTTAAAATCAGGAACCAGAGTTTTTCTGATTGACCGTCGCGAAGAAGGTCTGGTCAACGCTCTCAAGAAACTGGAAACAGCTCTTTCAAAAATTAAAGTTCCTGCAAAAACTTCCAGCTCGGTGCAGGTGGATCTTCCACATCCTTACTCCTCCACTGAACGTGTTCAGACTCTTTCTCTGCAAAGGAATCCTCCGCGCGGAAAGAATAAGTACGGAACAGGCATCTGGCTTTCCGCCAATGCCCTCGACCGCACACCTAAACCGCTTGTATCAAAGATCTGGTGGCACCTTCCTCCGGTCATCTGGCCTAATGAAGAATCTGAAATCAAACAGCTTGTCGCTTATTGCCTCGGACACGGAGCAACGGAATTTGTTCTCGGTTCACCGTGGCAGATCGGCCTTTTCCCTAAAGATGAAAATTTACATTTTCACGCCAGCCCGTTCTGTAATATGTCCAACCCGCTTGCACTGATGGAGCTTTATGAAATGGGCTTCACTTCTGCATTTGTCAGCCCTGAGCTTTCAAAAGCGGATTATATGGCACTGCCGGAACACAGCCCGCTTCCTTTGGGGATCATTACTTCCGGCTTATGGCCGCTTGGTATTTCAAGGATCGTTGCTGAAGAAACTGAGCTTATGAGTCCTATCTACAGCCAGAAAAAAGAAGTCTGCTGGGTCAGAAAATATGGCCAGACCTATTGGGTTTACCCCGGCTGGGAACTGGACTTAGGAATTGTGACCAAGAAACTTGAAAGCGCAGGCTATTCAATGTTTCTGCAAATCACGGAATCATGGCCTAAAGCCGTTCCGACTCCTAACAGAACCAGTACTTTCAATTGGGATCTGTCCTTGCTCTAATCGTCCTGACGCTTAGCAAAAATTGTTCCCGATGCGAATTTATAAATTCGCATCGGGATTTTTTTGCTTAAAAAGTCCGCCCGTTCCACCCGAACATGGAACGTTCAAGATCACGAAATTCAATAAAAACTCTAGTTCCCGGCACAGAAAATTCTGCGGTGATAAATTCACAAACAGATCTTGAAAGTTCTAAACATTTATCAGATTGCAATGAAATACTGGCCAGAGAAACAAACACCGCCGGCTCATTACTGCCGGACAGAGACATACTTGCGTTTTGATGCAGTATTGCAGTCACGTAAATTTCCGGCTTACCCAGTATGACGGATACAAATTTTGAAAGCTTCAAAACAAAGGCATCAGCCTCAGCTGTTTCAACTTTCAGATTTGTTTCAACTCTTATAAAAGGCATATATTACCTCCCGGTTACGACCCTGCTTCCTGAATAAGTTTTTTTAAAAAAGCGGCGGCTGCCGGTCCTTTCAGAGATCTATCCCAAAGCTCGGTCACCATTTTTTCATGAAGAGCAAGTGCTTCCGGAGCAGATGTAATCATTGCTACGCCTAAACGAACGTTTGGGAATTCTCCAAGTCTGAACGGGCTGATAGCAAGTGTGGAACTTCCCGGCTGCCGGAAAATTTGAAAACTTGTACTTGGTATAGAATCCCGAAGTATTCCGATTTGAACACCGATAGGCTGTTTTTCCAGCATGTCGAGCACATTTTCCAACTCTCGGCGAGCAATGGCCTTTCGCTCTTTTATTATATCCGGCGGTAAATCGTACGTACCGATAAAACCGTTTCGTAAGAATCTTTCAAGTTCTGCGGCAGAAACCAAACTGACAATACTCGGTTTGCGTTTTTGATAAGCTTTCTTGCGTTCTTTCAAAATTGCTAAAATTTCATCAACAGCTCTTCGAGCCTGACGTAAATCAGGCAGTCCAGATGATAGACCTTCTTTTAAAACAACCGACAAGACTTCATCAAATTCATCTGTAGTAAGTAGATATGAAACCGGTCCGAACATGACAAATAAATGTTCCGAGACTGACTCCGCCTGCCTCATTCTTTCAAAAAAACTCACTGCAGACGAAACGTATTCAACCCCGACTCCCATTAATGATGTCAACGAGACTCCAAGAAGTTCAGCAATACTTTCAAGTGTTTCAAGCTTAGGAGGATCTCCTTTTTCATAACGGTAAAGAGCCGCGCGGGAAATACCTATCTTCGAAGCAATGTCTTCCGCGCTGTATTCACTACCGAGCCTGAAGGCCTTAAGTCTGTGTCCAATTTCTGTGGAGCTCAGTTCACCCATTACATATCTCCATTATACTATATTAATAAGGCCACAAATGCTAAAGTAATTATAAGTTCTTTTGCCATCTTTGTGATCAATAATTACCCATATTCTCATTTTTGTGAATAGTTTTTTTATTTGTATCAAAAATAAGAATTTTCTTGACAATAAACGTTTTTATAATCCAATTTGTCTTATTCAAACCATTGCTGTTTTAATCAGGAGGCTACAAAATGAAAATTTCAAAACGTATTGTTTCTATTGTGATGGCCATGTGCATGCTGCTCGGCGGTGTAATCTCTGCCAACGCTGCAAAATACGAAGCTCGCATCGGACATCTCGAGTCCGCTCAGCAGCCACGTAACATAGGACTGTTAAAAGTCGCTAAACTTGTAAAAGAACGCACCAACGGTGACGTTGAATTTAAAATTTTCCCTTCTTCACAGCTTGGCAATCAGCGTCAGATGAACGAAGGCGTTCAGTTCGGTACTATTGAAGGTACAGTTTCTCCGGCTGCATTTCTTGGCGGATTCAATCCTGCTGTATCTATTATGGACCTTCCTTTCCTGCTTCCTACCGACCGCGCTCAGGCACAGGAAATTCGTCAGGGTGCTTTAGGTAAAGCTCTTTTAAAAAGTTTCGATTCACGTGGTTTTAAAGCTGTTGCAACATGGCCTGACGGACGTAAAAACTTTACATCCAACAAGCCTCTTACAACTGTTGAATCATATAAAGGACAGCGTTTCCGTGTAATGGATTCCAAAATCCTGATTGAACAGTTTGCTGCAATCGGAGCATCTGCAATTGCTCTGCCTTTCGGAGAACTTTATACATCACTCCAGAACGGCGTTATTGACGGTGAAGAAAATCCTCTTGATACCATCGCCAGCATGAAGTTTTATGAAGTTCAGAAATACCTTGTACTTTCAGAACACGGCGCAATGGAAGATTTCTTCCTCTTTAACCCTGCATGGTGGAACAGCCTTCCTGAAAATTATCAGAAAATCATCGTTGATACTTTGATGGAAGTTATGCCCAGCGTTGAAGCCAATAAAGAACAGGCTCAGAAAGACGCTCTTGTCGTAATCAAAAAAGCAGGCGTAAAAGTCAGCCCCCTTTCAGATGCAGACCGCGAAACCATGCGCAATCTTATGTACCCCAAAACGAAAGCTGCCTACCTTGAACGTGCAGGTAGCGAAGGCGAAGAACTCATCAAACTATACGAATCAGAATATAAACGTATTGTAAAATAATTGAGTTTAATAAAGGCGGGAAAGACTTGTCTTTCCCGCCTCTTTTTTTCAGGAGAAAATTATGCGAAAGACACTGAATTCCATAATCGCAGGAATCAGGGCCGTTGAACGACTTCTTGTTATTTCTATAAATTTGATCATGGTCGCCCTCTATACTTTTAATGTATTGGTAAGAGAGATCTTTCCACAATATTCAAGTACTTTCGCATGGATAGATGAAGCCACCCGCTTGCTTATGGTCTGGGCTATATTCCTGTCTCTCGGCCTTGCTCTGGAACGCGGAAGACATGTAGCAGTAACAACTCTGCTTGAAAAACTTCCTGATATTCCTAAAAAAGTTATCTGCTTTGTTATCAACACTACCGGCATTGTCTTCAGCTGCTATCTTGCATGGCTCGGAGTTGCCCTTGTTAAGTTTGTTATGGGCACAGGACAGGTCAGCCCGACTCTGGGACTGCCCATGTACTGGCTCTACGTTGCGCCGACAATCGGTTTTGTACTTTTAGCTCTCAGATACGGACTTGAACTTGCCGGTATAAATGACCGCCACAATAAACCTATTACTATTGATCAAGCTAACTAAGGCGGTAAGATAAGATGACTCCTGTAATAATTCTAATTGCTCTGACAATGCTCGTTTGCGGCTTTGAAATGCTGCTTGTTTTAGGTGTGCCTGCATTTTTAACCAAAGCTTTTCTTTTTCCAAGAATCCCTGATCCGGTACTCATTCAAAAACTGGTCGGCGGAATCAACGTTTCTACTCTGCTTGCTATTCCTTTTTTCATTTTTGCGGCAGAACTTATGGCCTCTGGACAGATTGCAAAAAGACTTACAGATCTGATCAAACATTTCACTGCTCATAGACTGGGCGGGATAGGTCATACTACGGTTGTCGGCTCAATGGCCTTCGGTTCTGTTTCAGGATCAGCTCCGGCAACAGTCGCCGCCATGGGTAAACTCATGTATCCTGAACTGCGTAAAACCGGATTCAGCGAGAAATTCAGTCTCGGGTTGATAGTTTCCAGCGCAGAAACAGCGTTACTCATTCCTCCAAGCATCACCCTGATTATTTACGGGTGGATGACAGGCACATCTATTACCGGACTGTTTATAGGCGGTCTGGGTGTAGGTATTACTCTCGGCCTTGCCTTCTGCGGACTTGTACTGTTTGAAAGCATTAGAAAAGGCGTAGGCAAAGGCGAAAAATCAAAAATACCATTTACCAAAACATTTAAAGCGGCCTCATGGGCTCTCGGTTTACCCGTAATTATTCTAGGCGGAATTTACTCAGGGCTGTTTACGCCTACCGAAGCAGCCGCTATTTCTGTTGTTTATGCAATCTTTGTTGAATCCTGCATTTATAAGAATCTAACTTTTTCCAGACTGATCAGCATTACTGAAAGAGCATCAATTTCAACAACAATCATTTTCATTCTGCTGGCAATGGGAAGCGTGCTTTCCTATTTTGTAACAATTGCTCAGGTTCCGGTTCTGATAACAAACTTCCTGACAGATATTCAGGCAGGACCAATCACATTCCTGATGATTGTTAACATCGCCTTTTTTATTGCGGGGATGTTCATCGACCCTAATTCGGCACTTCTTATTCTTGTTCCGCCTTTATATCCGGTAGCATTAACCATGGGAATCGACCCTATTCATTTCGGTGAAATCGTCTGCCTTAACATCTGCATAGGCATGATCACCCCGCCATTCGGGCTGGACATCTTCGTTGCTTCCTCAACGCTTGATAAGCCTGTAATGTCAATCATTCAGGGAGTATGGCCATTCCTGTTCATCAATATTCTTGTATTGATACTGGTTACCTATGTTCCAGGTCTGGCTACTTTCCTTCCGGGATTAGTTGCACCTTAAAAGTTTGAGCTAAATAATAAATTAGAAATATGAACATGATTGCACCAGTAAATGTAAATATCGGGGGGACTAACGCTATGAATCCACATCCTGTTTTGGAAATTCAGCCCGGTCTCAGCCATCTGACAAATGAAGCGGAAAAACTGTTTGCCGATCTGGAAGAATTATCCAGAGATACGATAGGCGTATCCCGTCCTTCGTACGGCGAAGGTGAAAGTAAAGCTTTTGATATGATTGAAAGCTTTGCCAAAAATGAAGGGCTAATTACTTCACGCGACGCAGCTGCAAACCTTGTTATAGAGCTTGAAAAAATATCTGATGATCAGGAATATATACTTGTAGGTTCACACCTTGATTCAGTTCCGCAAGGCGGAAACTATGACGGAGCGGCCGGAGTTATCGCAGGGTTGCTCTGCCTTGTTGAATACAAACGCACAGGCACATCTCCTGAAACTCCTGTTAAAGTTATCGCCCTGCGCGGTGAAGAAAGTGCATGGTTTGATGCATGTTATCTGGGATCAAAAGCCCTGCTGGGTAAACTTGGTGAATCAGAACAGGCATTACCGCAGCGCGATGACGGCAAAACACTCGGAACCCATATGGCGGAGTGCGGCGCAGACATTGATAGGATTTCTAAAGGCGAAGTTCTGATTGATACATCGAAAATCAAAGCTTTCTTTGAACTGCACATTGAGCAGGGTCCGGTTATGATTGCCCGCAATCTTCCGGTTGCGGCTGTCACAGGAATTCGCGGTAACATCAGGCACAGAAAAATTAAATGTATAGGCGAAGCCGGACATTCCGGCGCTGTTCCACGCTGGCTTAGAAAAGACGCTGTTTTTGCCACAGCTGATTTAATTACCCGCATAGATGACCACTGGACTACTATTTTGCAGCACGGTGGAGATCTGGTTGCGACAACAGGAATTTTGACTACCAATCCTCAAAACCATGCAATGTCGCGCATTCCCGGCTTAGTCACGTTCAGTTTTGAAGCAAGAAGTCAGTACGAACATACCCTTGCCGCCATTGAAGCTTTGCTACATTCTGAATGCGCCACAATTACTTATGACCGCAAAGTTCAATTTGAATTCGATAAACCTGTAAAAACTCCCCCCGCAGTGCTTGACCAAAGTATTGTTGAGCGCATAAATAAAGCTTGTGGGGATGAAGGTTTGCCAATAGAAGCTATACCCAGCGGAGCGGGACATGATGCGTCACTCTTCGCAAATGCAGGAGTTCCCACAGGAATGATCTTTGTGAGAAACCGCAACGGTTCGCATAATCCTGAAGAAGAAATGGATATTGCAGATTTCATCAAAGGCACATCTGTACTTTACCGCACAATTACGGACTTCAAATAATGAATACTGATGAAATAACCATAATTAGACCTGATGACTGGCATCTTCATCTCAGGGATGGCGATATGCTTGCGGCAGTTCTCCCATACTCTGCAAAAATATACGGCAGAGCTCTTGTTATGCCGAACCTCACGCCTCCTGTGACCACAGTAGCGACAGCCGAGGAATACCGCAGACGGATTATCGCCGCTCGTCCTGAAGGTTCACGTTTTGAACCGCTTATGACCTGCTACCTCACAGATACAACTGACCCTGACGATATTCGGGAAGCGTGCGCAGTTAAAGCTTTCAACGCAGTAAAACTGTTTCCGGCAGGAGCTACAACTAATTCTGAAAGCGGCGTTACTTCCATAAAGAAAGTTTACCCCGTGCTTGAAGTGATGCAAGAACTTAAACTGCCGCTATCTGTACATGGTGAAGTTGTTGATCCGGATGTTGATATTTTCGACCGTGAAGCTGTTTTTATCGATAAGGTTTTAAAACCTCTCCGCAAAGATTTTCCTGAGCTGAAAATTATTTTCGAGCATTTGACCTGCAAAACCGCGGTCGACTATGTTATTGAGGAAGATGAATTCACAGTTGCGACCATAACACCGCATCATTTGGTGCTGACTCGTAACGATCTTTTTAAGGGTGGTATGAATCCTTATATGTACTGCCTGCCTGTTGCGAAAACGTTTGATGACCGAGCAGCATTACGCGACGCAGCAACATCCGGTAATGAAAAATTTTTTCTCGGTACAGATTCCGCGCCGCACCCATGTTCCAAAAAAGAAAAAGCCGGAGCGGCCGCCGGAATTTTTAATGCACCGACTTCAATAGGTTATGTAACTCAAATTTTTGAAGGAAATAACGCACTCGAGAAACTCGAAGGTTTTACTTCCATATATGGAGCCAGATTTTACGGGCTTTCTCCCAATGGCAGCACAATTACTTTAGCCAAACGAGATATACCCGTTTCAATGGACTGGCTCTTCAAAGCGGGAGAGAACACGGTTAAAATATTTAACCCTGACACTCCCCTTTATTGGGAATTGGTTGATTGATAAAGGCTGAACTGTTTTTAAGTTCAGCTTTTTTTACGTATAAAACAACAAAGGAGAGACAATGGGTCCTACCAGTTTTCCAGACAAGGAAACAATAGCTGAAATCACAGCTAAAATGCTTATCGAAGTTAAGGCTGTTCACTTCAGAGCGGATGAGCCTTTCAAATTTACCTCCGGCTGGGCCAGCCCGGTATATATTGATTGTCGCAAACTTATTTCTTATCCGCGTGTTCGTCAGACTCTCATGGATTTCGGAGCTTCTGTCATCCTCAGAGAAGTAGGCTTTGAATCAATTGATTGTATTGCCGGCGGAGAAACAGCAGGTATCCCTTTTGCCGCATGGCTGTCCGACAGACTGATGCTTCCTATGCAGTATGTACGCAAAAAAGCAAAAGGATTTGGACGCGATGCACAGATCGAAGGTGATTTCAGTGACGGTTCAAGAATTCTTCTTGTTGAAGACCTGACAACTGACGGTCGCAGTAAAATTAATTTTGCTGAGGCTCTCCGCCGTGCAGGCGCAGAAGTCACGCATACCTTTGTCCTTTTCCACTACGGAATTTTCCCTAACACAACACAGACTCTCGCTGACGCAGGACTCAAAATGCTGTCTCTTGCAACTTGGTGGGATATTCTCAATGTCTGCAAAAAAGAAGGATACTTCGATTCCAAATCTTTGGATGAAGTAGAAAAATTCCTCAACAATCCAGTAGAATGGTCTGGAGCACACGGCGGAATTTCAACCTACCCGGAATAAATTTATTCTAGAACGGGACATCTTGAACACAAAAAAGGGCAAATCTTTATTAAAGATCTGCCCTTTTTTTGATTATTTTTAACTTATATTATTTCAAACTATCTTAACATTTTAGAACGTCTGCTTGAATAAATCTTCACTGGAGCCTCCTCCACTTTCAGAATCTTCACCAGCTCCTGAAGCCGTCTTAGTCGGCTGAGTCCCCTCTTTAAACGGAAGGAAAAAAGTCTCCTTCGATGAAGGACCTGCAAGCAAGCCGGACGCAGCATCAATCTTGGCAATAACAACACCGTCAGGCTGGGGAAAGTCCATATAAGGATAATCGTTCTCTACTTTCAGGCGGTAATCAACCCAAACAGGACTTGCGGCGCGTGATCCGGTTTCCCACTTGCCCATAGGGGTCAACTGGTCAAAACCGATATAAACACCGGTCAGCAGATACGGCGAAAATCCCATGTACCATGCATCCTGTTCATTATTTGAAGTTCCTGTTTTACCTGCAACAGGTCGGTTAAGAACTTTTGCTCTCCAGCCGGTACCGTGCTGAACAACTTCTTTAAGAAGATTACACATTATGTACGCAGTCTGCGGGCTGATTGCATCATGCACTTCAGGTTTGGATTCATAGAGAAGTTCACCCCATGCACTATTCACAGTCAAGACCAGACGTCCCTTAACGGTCGTACCACCGCGCGCAAAGGCAGAGTAAGCTTCGACCAGATTCATCAGAGTAACGGATGCTGAACCAAGCGCAACGGACAGGTCATTCGGAAAATCACTCTCAAGACCCATGGCTTTCGCCCGCTCTATAATTTTACTAATGCCTATTTTCTGCGCAAGTCTGATTGTCACGAGATTTCGTGATTTTACAAGAGCAGTACGAAGTAATGTCGGTCCGTAAAAAACGCCTTCAAAATTTTCAGGCTTCCAAAGTTTACCTACTGACATATCAGTATATACAAACGGGGCATCCATTAAAATTGATGCCGGGGTAAAACCATTATCCATTGCTGTTGAGTAGACAATAGGTTTAAACGACGAACCGGGCTGTCTTCTTGCCTGCGTGGCACGATTGAACTGACTTTCATGAAATGAATATCCGCCAACCATGGCCTTAACTTCACCGTTCCTAGGGTCCATGGAAACCAAGGCTCCCTGAACAACAGGCTTCTGAACCAAATCAGCAGTCCAGCTGACATCATTCAGTTCAGATGAATCGGCACTTATCTGATGGAAGTTAACTTCACTGCCATCTTTAAAGAATGCTTTGGTAAGTTTAGCCCATACAACATCGCCGACTTTTAAAACTATTGTTGCATCTTTAACAGGACGAACTTCTTCATGTGCTTTATGAATATCCGGTGTACGACACCACGCCATGCTTGCAACAGATATTTTAGCAGAATAATTGCCGAACTTCACTGAGGCTTCTGTTTTAGAAACTTTTGTAACTAATACCTTTACCCAGTAATCCGGCCTAAGGTTCGTAACAGGAACAATTTCGTTTGTTAAAAATTCCTGATATTCCGCAGGTTGCAACTGAGCCAAAGGCCCGTGCCATCCCCTTCTGGTTGATGAATCTTCAAGTCCGGCTCTGACTGCGGCATCAGCGGCTTCCTGATGTTTAAGATCGCAAGCGGTAACAACACTCAGGCCACCGGTATAAACAGCATCTTCGCCGTATTGATCAACCAGCCAGCGTCTGACTTCTTCCAGATAATATGGACCGTTCTGCCAAGATGGATCATCCATACTTTTATAAACGAGCGGTTGATCTATAGCCGTGTTATACTGGTCGCTGTCAATCCACCCGCGTTCGTACATTTGTCCAAGAACGTAAAGCTGACGAGCTTTTGCTTTTTCAGGATGCCTGTAGGGATTATAGCGACTCGGAGACTGCGGCAGCCCGGCCAGCAGTGCGCATTCGGCAACAGTTAATTCATTAACATGTTTTCCGAAGTAGATACGGGCTGCGGCTTCAACACCATACGCACCTGCACCAAGATACAGCTGATTCAGATAGATAGTAAGAATTTCATTTTTATCCAGATAATGCTCAAGCCTGAAGGCAAGAATTGCTTCTTTAATTTTACGGCTGTAACTTTTTTCAGGCGAAAGCAGCAAACGTTTAATGATCTGCTGTGTTATGGTACTACCGCCCTGCTTAATGGAGCCGCCTTTAAGGTTGGCCACAAAAGCTCTTGAAATAGCTGAGAAGTCAACACCGTCATGTTCGTAAAAAGAAGCATCTTCCGCAGCTAAAAAAGCTTTAGGAAGAAGTGGAGTCATTTCATCCATTCTTACCAAAAAACGCTTTTCTCTATAGAAATATCCAAGCACCTTCTTATCATGCGTATAAATAGTTGTGACTAAAGGCGGTTTGTAATCAGTGATATTTTTAAACCCGGGTAAATCTCTGGAAGCCCAGTAATATAGACCTGCCATAGCAGATACACCGAAAATGGCCATCACAAGTATTACAATCAGACTTATTTTATAAACTTTCTTCATCTACAAATCCCGTAAGTTATCAAGTAGGATAACTGTTTCCGGATAATAATTAATCTAAAATTAGATACTGATATCAATCGGCTCAAAAAACTAATCATGGTGAGGATCAAATCCCCATGCACGCCTTAGCGTTTCATGAAGATTCCGAACAGTAACCTGAGAAACATTAAGAGCTTTAAGCAATTTTCCCGGACTTTTATTTTCAAGCTGGGCAAGGCAGGTTGCGACTTCGAGAACATTGATTCTGCCGTCTTCAGTTGTCCAAAAAGGAAATAAACGGCAATAACATGGCCGAGCATCTTGAGGAATAAGGCAACCGTGCTGTCCTAGAAAAAGACACTTTCCACGTTCATCAACGGCTAAGCGATAATGAGTTCCTCCCGGAGGAAACAACTCTTTAACAGCTCTGCGTTGATCGGGAAACAACCTAAATAAATTATCAATAAAAAGGGCGGTGTTCGGTTGTAAAACGAACCCGCCTAAATCGGGAGCGCATTCTCTGATGCGCTCCCGTTCGTATTCTGAAACAGGAAAACAGACTTCTTCACAGCCTGGAGTTAATTCGCAACATGTAGGGCCCTTAGCGGCACAACGTGCGCAAACAAAAGGATCATTCATAAACGAAAATACTCCATTACGACGTTGCTAGCACTTATCTTCCAAACACATTTTACCGGAACCTGCGCAAGGAGGAATTGGATAATCTCCGTTAAAACATGCCAGACAGTAAGAATCTTTATCTTCGACCGACTCCAAAAGTCCATCAATTGAAAGGTAATGGAGAGAATCAAGGCCGATAAAACGTGCAATTTCTTCTTCAGTACTATTGGCAGCGATAAGTTCACCTTTGGATGAAAAATCGATTCCATAATAACAAGGGAAACGAATTGCCGGACAACTGACGCGCATATGAATTTCACGTGCGCCGAGAGCTCTGAGCTCTTTAACCCTTGCGCGGATTGTTGTGCCGCGAACAATGGAATCTTCAATAATCATGATCCTCTTGCCTTTTATCATACTGCGAACAGGATTAAGTTTCATTTTAACACTGAAATCGCGCATATCCTGTGAAGGCTGAATAAAAGTACGGCCTACATAGTGATTTCTAATCATAGCAAGTTCAAGAGGAAGTCCCGATTCCTGAGAATATCCCACGGCGGCGTAGTTACCTGAATCCGGAAAAGGCATAACAAAATCTACATCCATGGGCATTTCTTTGGCTAGAACCTGTCCCATTTTTTTACGTCTTTCATATACGACTTCATCAAAAATAATGGAATCAGGACGTGCAAAGTATATTAATTCGAAGATACACTGTCTTTTAGGAGTCTTATCATCATAAATATAAGATGAGAGATTGCCATCTTCTACAACAACCATTTCACCGGGTTTGATCGGACGAATGGATTCAGCATCAATCAAATCAAATGCGCATGTTTCAGAGGCAAAAACATAATTGTCGCCTACACGACCAAGAACTAACGGACGGAATCCGTGAGGGTCTTTCACAGCAATCATTTTATCATTTGCAAGAATTAAAAGTGAAAAAGATCCTTTAACCTTTTTGCAGGCTTTCATGACTGCATCTTCAATGGTATTGCCATTCAGACTTTTTGCAATCAGATGGACAAAAATTTCTGAATCCATTGTTGTCTGAAAAATTGATCCCTGAGCTTCAAGTTCATCACGAAGTTCTTTTGTATTCACAAGGTTGCCGTTATGGGCAATAGCGAGACGTAAGCCTCCGAAATGAACAACAAAAGGCTGAGCATTCTTTATCAGAGATGCACCGGTAGTAGAATATCTGACATGCCCTAAAGCTATATCACCTTTCAATTCCTTAGCAAGGTGACGCTCGTTGAAAACGTCAGCTACCAGTCCCATACCTTTCTGTTCACGAATGGTTTCGCCATCCCATGTAACAATTCCAGCAGATTCCTGACCGCGATGCTGCATAGAATAAAGACCGAAATAAGTCATTCTAGCTGCTTCGGGGTGACCGTATATTCCAAAGAGGCCGCAATAGTCTTTTTTCATATTTCCTGCTCTTGTATTCAAAAAGGAAAGGACCGGAGTATAACTCCGGCCCGACATTTCCGATTTATTAAATCATGTTATGGTAGTGTTGTAAGCACCTTACATCCAGACCTCTGCCCCGGTGATCCTTTATTGCTAAGGCCATGGCATGAGCTCCGGCTACTGTCGTTGTATATGCTAAACCGTACAACAAGGTGGTCTGCCTGATTTCTTTAGAATCAGAAACCGTCTTCCTGTCGGATGGCGTGTTTATCAAAAGATCAATGTCGTTGTTCTTTATGTAGTCAACAACATGGGGTCGCCCTTCATTCACCTTCAGAATTCTCTCAGTTTCAATTCCCTTTGCATTGAGGAATTCAGCAGTCCCTCCAGTTGCAAGGATCTTGAATCCAAGTTCTTTGAAAATCTGAGCTGTCGGAACAATCGCTTCTTTGTCTCTGTCTTTAACAGAAATAAACACTGTTCCCTCAAGTGGCAACCTCAGCCCTGCGCCGAGCTGAGCTTTCATAAAAGCAAGTCCGGGCAGAACATCCATACCCATAACTTCACCTGTAGAACGCATTTCGGGTCCAAGTCTTACATCAACATTCGGGAACTTATTAAACGGGAATACAGCTTCTTTTACAGAGTAGAATCCTTCTTTACGCTGAGACCACGGATCCAAATCAGCAAGTTTTTCACCGAGCATAACTCTGGTTGCATACTTTGCCAGCTGAATTCCTGTCGCCTTACTTACAAAAGGAACTGTTCTGGAAGCTCTGGGGTTAACTTCAATGATATATACAACATCATCTTTAACCGCGAACTGAATATTCATTAACCCGACAATATCAAGCTCTGCGGCGAGAGCGATTGTCTGACGTTCAATCTCTTTAACGATTGCCGGACTTAGTGTGTGAGGAGGAAGCACACATGCGGAGTCACCGGAATGAATTCCAGCTTCTTCAATATGCTCCATAACACCTGCAACATATGTCTGTTCACCGTCGGAAAGAGCATCAACATCTACTTCAACAGCATTCTCGAGGAACTTATCTATTAAAATAGGATGTTCAGGAGAAACTATCGCTGCTTCACGGAAATACGATTCAAATTCTTCATCACTGTACACAATATCCATTCCGCGTCCGCCTAAAACGTAGGAAGGACGGAGAACCAGAGGATAAGTAAGTTTAGTTGCTATTTTCTGAGCATCTTCAAGGGAACGGGCTGTTCCGTTTGCAGGCTGCTTAAGATCAAGCTTGGTAAGAAGAGCCTGGAATCTTTCTCTGTCTTCAGCGCGGTCAATACTGTCCGGTGAAGTTCCAAGAATCTTAACCCCTGCTTTAAGTAATGGAATCGCCAGATTAAGCGGTGTCTGACCGCCGAATTGGATAATAATTCCATCAGGTTTTTCAAACTCGATAATATTAAGCACATCTTCATAAGTAAGCGGCTCAAAATAAAGTCGATCTGAGGTATCATAGTCAGTCGATACTGTTTCAGGATTGGAGTTGACCATTATCGACTTAACGCCAAGCTCTTCAAGAGCAAAAGCGGAATGACAACAACAATAGTCAAATTCAATTCCCTGTCCGATTCTGTTAGGACCGCCGCCCAGAATCATGACTTTGCGGCCTTCCATCGGTTTAGCTTCCTGACCGGACTCATAAGTTGAGTAGAAGTAAGGAGTATAAGCTTCAAATTCAGCAGCGCAAGTATCAACCAGATAATATGTCGGTTCGATCGCAAGACTTTTCCTGAACGCTCTGACCTCTTCGTTGGATTGTTTCCAGAGAGTTGCCAACTGCGGGTCAGAATAACCGTACTCTTTAGCTTTTCTCAGCATTGCCGGAATTTCTTCATTTCCGGAATACATGCCGACTTCAAGAGTGAACTTTTTAAGTTCTCCTTCAAAGCGAACCAGCTCTTCAAACTGATCTAAATACCAAGGATCAATTTTAGTAATTTCAAATATCTCTTCTGTAGTGAACCCACAGAGCAATGCATCGCGAATAGCAAAAATACGTTTTGAATTCGGCTTACGCAGGAGACCGATTAAAGTATCGCGTTCAATTTCCGGTTTTTCAAAATTTTTACCGAAACCGGGCATTCCTACTTCTAAAGACCGAAGCCCCTTCTGTAACGCTTCTTTAAATGTACGCCCGATTGCCATGGTTTCACCGACACTCTTCATAGAAGTGGTGAGATAATCTTCGGCTCCGGGGAATTTTTCAAAGGTGAAACGAGGTATTTTAATTACGCAATAGTCAATGGTCGGTTCAAACGAAGCCATTGTTTCGCGGGTGATATCGTTTGGAATTTCATCAAGAGTATAACCGATTGCAAGTTTAGCTGCGATCTTGGCTATAGGGAATCCGGTTGCTTTGGAAGCAAGAGCAGATGATCTTGAAACTCTGGGATTCATTTCAATGACTGCAAGTTCACCATTTGCCGGATTGATTGCAAACTGAACATTTGATCCACCGGTTTCAACACCGATTTCACGCATGATCGCGAGCGAAGCATCCCTAAGAGTCTGATATTCAGAATCTGTCAGAGTCTGAGCCGGAGCAACGGTTATGGAGTCTCCGGTGTGAACGCCCATAGGATCAATATTTTCAATGGAGCAAATAATTACGCAGTTATCTTTTTTATCGCGCATTACTTCAAGCTCGTATTCTTTCCATCCTAAAATGGATTCTTCGAGCATAACTTCACTTTGTAAACTTGCTGCAATTCCGCGCATGGCGATCTTTTCAAGATCTTCCATGTTATAAGCAACACCACCGCCGGTACCGCCTAAAGTAAAAGCAGGACGGATAATAATCGGGAAATTTATTTTCTTACCCCAGTAGCGGACATCATCAATATTGCGGGCAATACCGCTGAAAGGGACTTTAAGATTGATTTTTTCCATTGCTGCGCGGAAAAGTTCTCTACTTTCCGCCTTTTCGATAACATCTACGGATGCACCTATAAGCTCAACGCCGTACTTTTCAAGAACGCCGGCCTCGGCAACTGCAAGGGCAGTATTTAAAGCTGTCTGCCCGCCGAGAGTCGGAAGCAGAGCATCAGGTCTTTCTTTTTCAATAATTTTAGCAACCGTTTCCGGCTCAATCGGTTCAATATATGTACGATCGGCCAGATGAGGGTCGGTCATGATTGTTGCAGGATTAGAATTTACAAGGATAACCTCGTAACCTTCTTCTTTAAGAGCTTTAAGAGCCTGAGTTCCGGAATAGTCGAATTCACAGGCTTGACCGATTACAATCGGCCCTGAGCCGATGAGCATAATTTTCTTGATATCAGTGCGTTTAGGCATAAACTCCACCCAAATATTGGTTTGAGATATTATCTTTAGGACTTGTTACGAGACAGAAAGCCATAAAACATTCCTTGCAGATGAGCAAGTCTCTAATTTCCGTCTTTTTTGGTTCCATACAAGTTCTGACATTGACAAATGGTCTAAATGAATTTAAATTTCAATTGCAATGAACATAATTCCAGACACAAAAAAACCAAGACCACTCTCCTGTTATAAGGAAGGCGTGTCAGTAAGAGTTATCAGTTTAGACGGAGGCAGGTGCTTCTGTGGACGACTGCTTTCCATGGGGATTATTCCCGGGACTATTATAAATATACTTAGTAATTACGGAAGAATGACCATCAGAATTCGCTCCTCTGAATATGCACTCGGCAAAGAAATGGCTAAAAATATCCTGGCAATCCCGATATGCGGATGTTGTGATTAAGAGAGAAGATTATGGATTCAAATACCAAATGGAGATCAGTTGAAATTTTAGCCAATGATTCTTCTTCCTTTTCAGCAGATCTTCGCCAAATGAAAAAAATGCATGACCAGTTGCAACAGTCGCTGGGAGTCTGGTCCAACACTCAGGATACTGTTTCTACCATGAATTCACTTAAAAGTTACAAAGAATTTATTGAAAGAACTGAAGGAAGACTTGTAGACATCATTATAGAAGGAGCTTCAGTTCCTTACGATCTTCCTGCGGAAAAAAAAGCTTAAACACTTCCCCAAGCTTCCGACTTTCTTTCAATTTATCACCTACTGATTACCAAACATTTCTTCTACAATTATTTTAATTCATTATTTCAGCAGAATACAAAATAATCACTATTACCCAATTGCCTATTACGGAGTGTTCTGGCATTTTGCCCCCATGAACACCCCTAACACACTAGAAGACCGGATTGAAGTTTTGGAAACCAGTCTTGCAATGCAGGATAGGACAATTGAAGAAATGAACATCTTCATCATTGCTCAGCAGAATCAAATTTCAGAACTTGAAAAGAAAATTGATATTCTCGCCGGGCAGATGAAAGACCTGAAAGATATGGCTTCTGCATCTGGAAATGTAGAAGATGCCCCGCCGCCGCATTACAGCTGATTTTATGTTTCATAAAAATCTTTTTATCTAGAATTTTCTAGATCATAAAAAAGGCAGATCAAAAATGATCTGCCTTTTTTTATTTATCTGAATTACATAATATTAATTACTCTAGGAGACTTTACACCCGTTAGCAACACCGGCTGTAACGGTCAAAAGTTCCATCCCTTCGCCATTGCGAACGGCTAAAATCATACCTTCTGAGACCTCGCCCCGAAGTTTACGAGGCTTAAGGTTGGTAACAACTGCAACCTGCTTTCCTTCAAGTTCTTCAGGAGAAAAGAATTCTGCGAGTCCGGCAACAACATGCCGGGGTTTGTCGTCTCCGGTATCAATTTTAACTATCAGCAATTTATCTGCATCAGGATGCTTGGAAACGGAAAGGACTGTTCCTATCCGCATATCCACTTTCTGAAAGTCAGGGAATTCGATTACACCCTCAACTTCAGTTTCAGTCTTTAATTCTTTATTCTTTTTTGCAGCCTTAGCACTTTTTTTCTTTTCTACCGGAGGAGTTTTTTCAAACTCAACTCTTGGGAAAAGATTCGAAGATGCTGCGACTTCTGAACCATGCTCAAGCAGTCCCCATACATCGACTTCACCTTGAAGATTAATTTTCTCAGGGCGGAAAGTTATTCCAAGCTCAGCCAGCATTTTTTCACTGGCTTCAGGCATTACCGGCCACAAGTGAACTGCAATTTTACGCATATTCTCAAGAAGAACATACATTACGGTTCCAAGACGTGAAATATTTTTTTCTTTATAAAGAGTCCAAGGCTGAGTCGTATCAATATACTTATTCAAACCGCGAACAAGTTCCCAGAGAGCTTCTAAGCCTCTGGAAAATTTGGCATCCAAAAAGCACTGCTGAAAATCTGCCATACCGGTGCGTCCGATACGTTTAATTTCGCAGTCTTCTTCGCCTTCGGTTCCTTCCGGCGGAACCAGTCCCCCGAAATATTTATGAGTCATGGACAGTGTTCTGCTGAAAAGATTTCCGAGATCATTGGCAAGGTCTGCGTTAAGACGGGTAACAAGAGCTTCTTCTGAAAAGCTTGAATCATTACCGAAAACCATTTCACGCATCAGGAAATAACGGAAAGCGTTAACTCCGTATTTTTGTGCCATCTCAAGAGGTTCAACTACATTTCCAAGAGATTTAGACATCTTGGTATCTTTAATGAGCCAGTAACCATGCACATTAAGATTCTGGTACGGCTCAATTTCAGCAGCTTTAAGCATGGTCGGCCAGAAAATAGCGTGCGGCTTAAGAATATCTTTGGCAACAAGATGATTTGCTGCCGGCCAGAATTTTTTAAATTTATCACCTTTCGGGTAATCAAGTGCGGTGATATAGTTGATTAAAGCATCAAACCAGACATATGTAACAAAGTCTTTATCGAAAGGAAGTTCAATTCCCCACTCAAGACGGCTTTTGGGACGTGAAATACATAAATCTTCAAGTTCACCGGACTTAAGAAGGCTTAGCACTTCGTTACGATATCTTTCTGGACGGATAAAGTCAGGGTTGGCATTAATATGTCCGATCAACCAATCTTGATATTTAGCCATTTTAAAGAAATAATTTTTTTCAGCAATATATTCAGGCACAGTTTCATGCTGAGGGCATTTGCCGTCAACAAGCTCTTTTTCGGTATAAAATCTTTCACAGCCAAAGCAATAATGACCGCCGTATTCCCCGAAATAAATGTCGCCCTTATCATAAACTTTTTGCAGAACTTCCGTAACGCATTTGATATGGCGAGCTTCGGTCGTCCTGATAAAATCATCATTTTCAATCTGTAAATCAGGCCAGAGATTCCTGAACAAAGCACTTATTTCGTCAACGTACTCGCTCGGAGTCAGCCCGCCTTTCTCTGCTGCCTGAACTATTTTATCACCGTGTTCATCTGTTCCGGTGAGGAAAAAAGTTTCGTCTCCCATTAACTTATGAAACCTATTCATCGAGTCAGCAAGAATTGTCGTATAGGCATGACCAAGGTGCGGCTTGGCATTAACGTAGTAGATGGGAGTTGTAATAAAAAACGAATCCAAAATCGATCTCTCCTGTTACGGTGACAAAAACAGCGCAATTAACAGCTTTAAATCCAGCGTGTTAAAAATTCCGCGTTAAAATTAAGCTGAAAAATACACTACATATAAAAACATGCAGCCGGATGAACTTTGATACTTTCAACCGGCCGCAAAATTATTCACTGCTTACGGGCTGAACGCCATATAGCCGACAACCCGAAGATAATCAATTCTAGATTTTTGTGTTTTTAATCCGACCCACCGGACGATTTTTTCCTGCGTCTACGCCGTGACGGACGACGATTTCTGGAAGACGGCTTTTTAGCTTGCGATTCTGATTCAGGAGCCTCTACTGGTTCTGAAAAAACTTCTTCAGGCTCAATATCCTCAAGCAGTTCAAGACTGTCACAACTTACGAAAGGACGCTTCTTTTTCTCAGGGCGAGGACGTTCCGGTCTAACTGGTTTAGGCCGTTCGGGCCGGCTAGTCTGCCCTGCATCCGCAGCTTTTACTGATCCTGACCGCCCGCTATAATTATTTCTAACGCTGGGTTCACGGTTTCCGAATTCCAAATCTTCTTTCGGAAGTTCCTTTTTAACGAGTTGATCAGGAGAAGTCGCTTTTAAAACATCCGGCCATTCATCGAGACAAATTTCAATTTCTTCTGCATCATCAGGCTGGATGGTAACGGTATTACTGAAAAAATTCGTTCTTGTAACTTTTACATTACCATGAGCAGTTGTGTAACGTTTGCCGATTTTAGGGCAACGCTTGTGAAACTGCTCGTAATTATCCTGCTCAAATGACAGGCAACACAAGAGGCGACCGCATATACCGGAAATCTTTGTCGGATTCAGAAAAAGGTTCTGTTCTTTTGCCATGCGGATAGTAACAGGCATAAATTTACGCATAAAGCGTCTACAGCAACAAATCTGTCCGCAGTTGCCGATTGCTCCAAGCATCTGCGTTTCATGCCGGACACCGATCTGCCTGAGTTCAATCCGAGTTCTGTATTCTTTAACCAGATCTTTAACAAGCTCGCGAAAATCAATTCTGCCAGGAGCTGTAAAATAAAAAATCATCTTGCTTCGATCAAAGAAAACCTCAACATCAACAAGCTTCATTTCAAGCTTTTGACCGTCGATACACCCTTTACAATACCTGAGTGCATTGCGCGATAAATCCCTGTTCTCGGCATCGATAACAAGATCTTCTTCGGCAGCCAGCCTGTATATGGTTTTAACTGATTCTTCAGTTACATCTTCCGGCAAATCCTGCTGAACAACAAAAACTTTACCAAGCCCCATTCCCTGTTCAGTTTTAACAATTACAGAATGCCCTTCGCGAACAACGAACGGCCCGGAAGAGAAATAATATATTTGACCGAAGTCATTAAATTTAACACCTAAAATTTGAGACATTATTTAAGAACCTTATATAAATCGTCAATAATGACGGATAAAACTTAATTTGAATAGGGTACAATAGACCACTTCCCAAGGAACTTCAATTCAGTTCTACACTTATAACATCTTTAAATAATACATAATAAAATTTAACGCAAAAAAAATCCGCAACTTAAGCTGCGGATTTAGGATTTTTTCAACTAAAAAAATTCTACAAAATATATATCTTACCCATCAATTTATATATCCAGCCTCTGAAATTATCCAGAGCTACATTGAAAAACCTAAATTTTTCATTTCTTTTATCAGTTTGTCTTCTTCAATAGGCTTTACCAGATAAGACGTCGCCCCTCCGAGGAAAAAGGCATCATGTGTTTCCTTACGGTCATCAAGCATTGTAGTAACAATAACCTTTGCAGCATTGTCCACATGGATATTGAAATCTTTTTCAATAGCTCTGATCTCACGTAAAGCCTGCTGTCCATCCATTTCCGGCATAACTAAATCTAAACAGACTAAATCATACCCTTTTCCATCTTCGAGAGCCTGTTTAAAGGCACATACAGCCTCTTCCCCATTAACAGCAATATCACATTGAGCGTAAGGTTTCATGATCTCATGCAACATATTGCGGCAGTAAAAATCATCGTCAACAATAAGCATTCGCATGCAGACGGACCTCCATTAAGGCTAGCTGAAATTAAAACGACAAACTATAAGCAAACTCTGTCACCTTTGAACACGAAAATCAAGTTATGATAACAATCAAAACCAGAGAAAATAATTAAATTCAAGGTTGAATACTGATTTTGTCAGACTTATTCCATTTAATTGAAATCAGCCCCTTATCGGCCGTTTTGTACACCTTGATGTTTCTGGTCTGAAATTCCTGCTCAACCTTAGCTGCAACAAAATTATACCTGTTTAAAAAACCGCATGCGGCAATGGCAATTTCGGGATTTACTCTATCATACAATGCAGGAGAAAAAGCTCCGGCACTTCCATGATGCGGCAAAACTAAAACATCGGCAAAAAGATCATCATTATGGCGAAGCAATGCCTTAATCCCTTTTTTCTCAATGTCGCCGGGGATGCAGATCAGCCCTTTGCCATTCCAAACTAATCGTAAAAAAAGTGAACAATCATTTTGTTTTCCATTAAAATCAGCGTAAGGATGAAGGACCTGTAAAGTCAACCCCGGTTCCAACTGGATTACATCACCCCGTTCAATTTTCAAAGAAACCACTCTGTTTTCCGCAAACGCTTTCTGGAACCTTTCACCTATAATTCCATCCGGCAAATCGCCATTGGAATAAAAATGATCAACATCAAATTTTTCGAGCAGAAAAGCCAAACCTCCTGAATGATCGCTATCAGGATGAGTAAGAAAAATATTATTAACTTTTGGCAAATGCCCCCATGCCAGCCATGGGCCGACAATAGCGCGGCCTACGTCAAATGAATCTCCGAACGCTCCGCCGCCGTCAACAACTGTGCGGGTTCCCTTCGGACCTGTAATGACAATACACTGCGATTGTCCGGTATCAAGAACATCCACCTTTACAAACTCAGGCCCGAATCCGGACAGCTCTCCGGCCTTATACATTCCTTCTACGCGGACAGCCAAAAGTATAATGATTAAAAAAATAATTGCAAGCCTAGCCTGCCGATTTTTATTAACAGAAATGTAAAGTAATAAAATGAGATAATATATTATAAATTCTTCCCACATCGGCCGATAAAAAGCATATTCCGGTAAAAATCCAGCGGATACGGCCAGTTGCACAAGGGCAAGCATTTTAGCGAAACAGCTTGCTCCTAATAAAAAGAGCTTCTGCGAAACGGCTGTACTGACAAAAGACATAACAAGGCCGCCCACTCCGCAAACAGGCATGAGAAAAAATCCTAAAAACGGAATCCACAAAACATTAAAAATTAAATTGGGAATCAATACACCGAAATTCCAGATTGTAATCGGCATGATTGCGATATTCGCACAGAAGCTGACCGCCAATACAGCCAGCACAAAGTGAACCCCCTTGCCGACAAAAGTCTTTCCGGCAGGAATGACAGCTTGGAAATAGGGGAAAAAAACAGCTATCCCGCCGACAGCAAGCACTGAAAGCTGGAAGCCGAGATCGAAAACACTAAGCGGAGAAAAGCCGAGTATCACGACTACGGCTAAGAAGAGGCCGTCTAACAGCACCCTGCCCCTGTTCATAAGCAGCAGTATCCCCCAGAATCCGAACATGCACACTGCGCGCAAAAGAGACGGCGAAAATTGTCCCAGCCATAAATAAAAGAGTACAAAAGGAAACGCCAGAATAACAGCCAGCTTAACACGAGGAATTTTTAAATAAATTCGCGGAAAAAACAGGCCGATCAACCAAGCCAGCGCAAAACCGATTGAAGCCACAAACCCCACATGCAGACCTGAAAGAGCCAGCAGATGCGAAATTCCGGCTCTGCGGATAAGTTCAACGGTATCCTGCGATAAAAAGAATCTGTCCCCCGTAAGCAATGCCGGAAAAATTGCGCCGCCTTGCGTATCAGGAGAGTTGCGGACAATTCTACTGCGTAAATCAGCCCGCACCCGTTCCAAAAAATCCGGATTTACAGGTTGCAACTCACCGTTTTTTAGTTCCCCGCGTGTATAGAACCGATAAAAAATATTTTTAATTCTTTGATCGAAGTCATAATCCCACACGCCTTCGTTTTTGAAACCGTGAACGGGCTTAACTTTTATAAAAAAATTTACTTTCTGCCCCTTAACAGGAAAAACATCAGGGTAATCCCATGTCCAGATTAAATTGCCAGCGAGTTTTATTGTCTCGTTAATCTTTTCGGAAATATTTTTGCCGGAAGTTTCATGCGAAGT
Source organism: Desulfovibrio gilichinskyi (assembly GCF_900177375.1). Classification (NCBI taxonomy): domain Bacteria; kingdom Pseudomonadati; phylum Thermodesulfobacteriota; class Desulfovibrionia; order Desulfovibrionales; family Desulfovibrionaceae; genus Maridesulfovibrio; species Maridesulfovibrio gilichinskyi. Next base: position 1,013,222 of record NZ_FWZU01000001.1, read on the forward strand.
GGTGCAAAATACATTTTTGAGTAAAATCTTCAGCCGATTACCGGGAACGCCCTTGATGGCGGAAATTTCCGCATTAACATGAACTTTTTCCTTCTGTGCCATCCAGTCCGGCATACCGTCCGGCGGAGTCGGCAGCACGGACGATGCATAAAAACTGCCCAGCGCAAACAGCAGCAGCAAAAGGACAACCGCACCCTTTTGAAGTCTGAACGAAAATAAAATTACAACATAAACTAAAAAAGCGGCAACGCACGGAACCAGCCACTTGATGGATAATATTCCGAAAACAAAAGCCGGAACCAGCTTCTGCCAAAAAAGCAGGCCCGGAATTCCGGGCCTGCCTGCTGAACATGATTTAAGATCACTTTTACTCATAATCGATATTTATAAAAAACTACTCTTTCTCACGCCAGATTTTAGCACCGACACCGCAAAGTTTTTCCTCAAGGCGTTCGTATCCTCTGTCCAGATGGTAAATACGCTGAATATCCGTTCTGCCGGATGCGGCAAGAGCGGCGACAACAAGCGAGGCACTGGCGCGCAGATCGGAAGCCATTACAGGTGCTCCGGCCAGACCTTCAACACCGCGAACCATAGCAGTGCGCCCTTTGAGCTTAATATTCGCGCCCATTCTGAGCAGTTCCTGAACATGCATAAATCTATTTTCAAATATTTTTTCTTCGATAGTACCGGCCCCTTTGGAAAGGCACATCAAAGTCATCAGCTGAGCCTGCATATCTGTAGGGAAGCCGGGGAAAGGCTGAGTTGTGATATCAACACCCACCAAATCGCCCTGCCTGCGCACAAGCACGCCTTCTTTTTTTTCTTCAATCCACACGCCCATTTCGCGCAGTTTATAAACCACTGCATCAAGTTCCTGAAACGGACAATCTTCAATAAGCAGTTCCCCGTCAGTCATTGCGGCGGCGACCATGTAAGTTCCGGCCTCAATGCGGTCCGGCATGATTCTATAGTCACACCCTTTAAGCGATGAAACACCATCAACTTCAATTACGCTTGTTCCCTGCCCTGTGATTTTCGCTCCGCAGGCAATAAGGAAATTTGCGAGATCTTCAACTTCCGGTTCACGCGCGGCATTTTCGATTGTGGTGTGACCATCGGCAAGAGCCGCCGCCATGAGCACGTTCTCCGTGCCGCCCACAGTCGGAAAATCAAAATTAATATGCGCGCCCTTGAGATGAGCGCAACGCCCATGAATATAACCGGATTCCAGATCAAACTCCGCGCCCATCTTTTCAAATGCGGATAGGTGTAAATCGACCGGACGTGCCCCGATAGCGCATCCGCCGGGCAAAGCGACCTTCCCTTCACCCTTTAGAGCCAGAAGCGGCCCAAGGCACAACACAGAGGCACGCATGGTCTTAACCAGATCATACGGGGCCTCAACTTTAAGATCTTTAACGATACTTGTGACGTTGTTTCCGTCGAACGAAGTTTCGCAACCCAGAATATCTAAAAGTTTAAGAGTTGTGTGAATATCTCTAAGGCGAGGCACATTGGTCAGATTAACCTGTCCTTCGGGCAGAAGACACGCGAGCAGAATCGGCAACGCCGCATTCTTTGCACCACTTACGCGAATAGGCCCCTTTAATGCGACTCCACCTTCAATTACTAATTTATCCATTGATATTTCCTTATTTTTTATTTTTGCCGTCCGGCGAAAACTCTTATGCAATATTTTTCATTTTTTTTCAAAAACTTCTTGACGATTCTCCCGGGCTTCGATAGACACTGTTTCTCGACACGGTGGGTGTAGCTCAGTTGGTAGAGCACTTGGTTGTGGCCCAAGTGGCCGGGGGTTCAAGTCCCCTCACTCACCCCAGCGAATAATCAAGGGATCAGATTTAAATCTGATCCCTTTTTTTGTACATTATTACCTGTCTCAATAATTTCATGAAATATTCTCGCAAAAGTCTTACCAGTGCTTACGTACGTCAAAGCCCTCCATTAACTATGATTAAGTTAACGGAGGGCTTTTTTAATTTAAGTTATCTTCTTAATTAACGGCGAAGCTTGTTTCGCAGGGCAAAGGCGAATAAGGCGGCTTGGATGGTGATAAGCGAAACGGATACTCCTTTCCAGAAATACTGTATTCCCCTAATTCCATCGCTTAATTGCACTTTAAGCAAAGGCATGTACCATATTGCGTGTTTAACCCAATCCGCTCCATCTTTAAAACCTGTAAAAAAATTAATCATAAATGGCAGTGCGATCAGCGCAACGAGAAGAACTCCGGCACGAAGAGGATTCTCTCCGTATCCGCTGATCCAGTAATAAATATTGAGATAAATTTTTGAGAACCATTTTTTGCTTTTCGGAACATCATTATACTTAAGTTCAAATTTTTTATACTGATTTTGAATAAGCAAAAAAGGAACAGCTAATGCCGTAGGAATTAAAACAATTAAAGAATAATAAGGAGCAGTACTCTCCAGCAACCCGCAGCAAATTAAGAAGGCTACAAATGTGAGGAATGTTGTTATGATTGCAGGGAAAAAGAAGGCAGAATCCGCTTCTCTTTTTTTCATTTCCTTTTCTTTGTAATGCCAAGCAGATGTTTGTTCTTCATCCGCGTTCTCACGGGCGACTTTTTTAAGGCGACGATAAATTTCTTCAAGAGTTGAATTTTTAGTTTTTAATTCCTCTTGATTAACTTCATCATAAACTAGATTAATTCCATCTTCGCCTTTGTCCCATTCACATTCTATAAATTTAAAAGATTCAATATTAGTCTCGGCAAAAAACATATTTGAAAGATTAGTAGCTTCAATTAAAATCTTCTCTTTAGAAATTGTTCCGGCAAAAGAAATTTTACCACCAAAAACTACATTTCTAAAATATGTCCATTCCTTAAACAAAGCATGTTTAAACTTTGCTCCTTCTAAAAATTTTGCTTTTTCAAAATTTGAATATTCATGAAAAATAGATCGAACAAACGAAACAGGTTCTTCAAATGTGACATTATCAAAATACGCAGGACCTTTAAATTCCATATTATCAAATGACATGTTATGAAAAATTGAATCATTAAATTTAATCTGCTTGTGTAATTCTGCATCACTAAAATCTCCCCCCCCCCGGAACTGGCTAGAACTAAAATCGGCATCACCACGGAACTGGATAGAACGAAAATAGGCATAACCACGGAACTGGCTAGAACTAAAATCGGCATCACCACGGAACTGGATAGAACGAAAATAGGCATCACCACGGAACTGGATAGAACGAAAATAGGCATCACCACGGAACTGGCTAGAACGAAAATAGGCATAACCACGGAACTGGCTAGAACTAAAATAGGCATCACCACGGAACTGGCTAGAAATAAAATAGGCAGAACCACGGAACTGGCTAGAAATAAAATTTATCGAAGGTAAATATTTACCTTCTTCTCCATTAAACTCAGAAAAAGAAATATCAGCAAAAAAGATAGTTCCGGCAAAATTACAACGAGGATTCCAATCTACCCAACCCCACTTATTCCGCTCCTCATCCTCCCCAGCATCAATAACCGCCTGAATCCGAGCAAAAACCAACTCATTAAATTCTTCACCAGATATTAATTCAGGCTTTTCCCCCACGCCCTCAACATACTTTTCTACAAATTTACAATCAGCCGGAGCATGGAAAATGCAATACTCTTCCCCCTCCCCATCAACATAAACAACATCATAATCAGCACACCAATTACTATGCTCCGCCCCGATACAACACCCCATATATGACCCCCTGCCTAAATTATTATTCTTAAGATTAAAGGTTCATACACTATTAGACATAGACTAATCCAGAACGAAAACCGCGCAAAAAATCAAAAAAAATCGGAACCAAGTTTAAACCTGATTCCGATCATATTAATATGTAACAATTCATAAACAGCCTAACCTAAAACTACACCTGCTTTCTAAGCCTGCGCTTATCCCCCACCCGCATGGTGAACTTTTCTTTATCCATAAATTCAAGCAGCGGAATGGCAAATTTTCTGGATAGATTCGTAAGCTCTTTAAAATCGGGCGGTCCCAGTTCTAAATTGTTTGCGAAGTAACCCTCAAGAATTGCTTTAAGTTTTTCAATTGCGGACGTGGCAAAATATAAACTGTCATTGATCCTGACGATCAGCCCTTCGTTCTGTAAAAGTTTATATACAGGCGCGGCCTCTTTAAATGTCAGGTCCAGCGGCTCAAGAATCTCTTTAACATTGGCAGGAGTCAGCCCGCCATTTTCGTAAGCTTCAAGCAGGATATCCCGCAATTTCTGCTGGTCGGATGCCATTGAAACCTTATGTCCGGGCAGGTGTATAATATCCTGCGCTACAATAATTTCATTCTTTTTAGTCAGCCTTTCAACTATGGAATGAAAAAGCTTGGCAGAAAGCTTTTTGCCCCATGCGGAGCCGATTTCACTTTTGGTTACTCCGGCTTTCATGGGATCTTTCTTATGAAAATCTTCGAGATATTTTATGAATCCGCTCACAAGATTTTCATAATGACCGCCGAAAATAAAACTGCGTTCTTCTTTATCAAACAGGAATATTTTCTGCTGACCGCCTAATGACTGCAACATCTTTTCAAGGGGCTTAGATGCCACGTCGGTCATGATGGAAAGTTCTTGAAAATTAAGCCCTGCGTTACCCGCAAGTTCAAGCTGCGTGAGAATAAGATCTTCCGGTTCAGCCTCAATCAGTGATTCTAAGCGTTTAACATCGTCTGAGAACCGTTTAACCTTCCTTCCCATAGGATTTATAATACTTCCGCCTGCAATGGTCCTCAGCGGCGAAAATGAGCGAATAACGATTCTGTCGCCATAAACTCCGGTCATGGGCTGATCAAAACGAATCTGACAGACGGTGCGGTCACCTTTGGCAAGTTTTTCGCGGTCCAGAAAATAAACTTTCGCCATAGTTTCTTTTGAACCGTGGTGAAAATGAACTTCTTTACGATGCTTAAGTGACCTAGGCGAGGACGGAAGGCAGGTAATTTCGACATCCCAGACGGTTGACGGGAACAGCGTGTTCGGTCTGCCCAGCACTTCACCCCGTTCAATGTCATCTACTTCTACGCCGTGCAGGTTAACCGCGGTTCTGCGTCCGGCAGGAGCGGTTTCAACGCTTCCGCCATGCGATTGCAGACTGCGCACTTTCGTTTCTGTCATGGCAGGATAGATGATTATATCATCCCCCACTGAAAGCTGACCGGAAATGAGCGTGCCAGTTACTACAGTGCCGTGCCCTTTCATGGTAAAGACTCTATCTATGGGAAGCCGCGCAAGGTCGGTTCTTCTTTTAGGTTCAAAGCTGTCCATAAAATCCGCAAGCGCGGTTTTAAGTTCATCAAGCCCTTGTCCGGTATGGGATGAAACGCCGTAAATCGGCCCCTCAGCTAAAAAGCTGGGGGCCAGAAATTCGCGAACATCTTCTTTAACCAGCGCAAGCCATTCTTCATCGACCATATCAACTTTAGTGAGCACCACAAAGCCGCGCTCAATTCCAAGCAGAGTGCATATTTCCAAATGCTCACGGGTTTGAGGCATCACCCCTTCATCCGCGGCTATTACCAGCAGAACAAAATCAATACCTGCCGCTCCGGCGACCATATTTTTAACAAACTTCTCATGGCCGGGAACATCAATAATACTGAGCTGACGGTCGCCGCCAAGATCAAGGCTTGCAAACCCGAGTTCTATGGTGATTCCGCGCTTTTTCTCTTCAGCAAGTCTGTCACAGTCTGTTCCGGTAAGAGCCTTAATCAAGCTGGTCTTACCATGGTCAATATGACCGGCTGTCCCCATAACTACAGGCATTTTAGCTCCTCAAAAAAGTACTGAAAGCAAGTTTTGTTGCATAAATATCAGCTTTGCTTGTCAGTTCAAAAGGGCTGTGCATAGAGAGAACCGGAGGCCCGAAATCGATAACATCCATTCCGTAAACAGCTAAGAACTTCGCAACAGTTCCGCCGCCGCCGATATCGACCTTGCCGAGTTCAGCCATCTGCCATGGAACTTCTGCTTCGCCGAGGATGTTGCGCAACCAGCCCACATATTCGGCATGAGCATCATTTGCCCCGACCTTTCCTCTGTGTCCGGTAAATTTGCAGAAACACGGCCCGAAACCGAGATAAGCTGAGTTAAGCTTTTCATGCACATCCTGATAGTCTGGATCAATAGCGGCATGTACATCGGTTGAAAGAGCTTTACCCGCCATCATAATACGGGACATCTTCATGCCCGGTTCCCATGCTTCAATGAGATCTTCCATGCAATATTCAAAGAAAAGGGATTTAGCTCCGGTTGAACCTTCGGAACCGATTTCTTCTTTATCGTAGAACAATACGACCTGTGCATGATCCGGCTCAGGTTCGGAAAGAAATGCTTCAAGAGCTAAAAATACGCAGGAGCGGTCATCCTGTCCGTATCCGCCGATCATGGACTTATCGAGTCCCACGTAGCGGGCAGGTCCGGCAGGCACGATGTGCATTTCAGAGCTGAAAAGATCAGCTTCGACAATGCCGTATTTCTCATTCAAAATTTCAAGCATTTTGAGTTTAACGGACGGTGCGAAAGTTTCAGTGCTGTCGTCACCTTCTTCTTTGGTGAAAGAAAGGGAATGTCCCATGACGATATTTAATTTTTCAGCTTCAAAGGCATCGGTGACCTTTTTTTCAACCTGCTTGTAAGCAAGGTGAGGCAGAAGGTCTAAAATTGTAAGGACTGGATCGCTGGGATCTTCACCTATTACAATATTAACTTTTTCACCGTTAGTTTTTACGACTAATCCGTGCAGAGCCAGCGGACGGGCAAGCCACTGATATTTTCTGATTCCGCCGTAATAATGGGTTTTAGCCATGCCGATGCCGAGGTCGTCATAAATAGGATGCTGTTTCAGATCAAGGCGTGGAGTGTCTGCGTGAGCACCGACTAGTCTGAATCCATTGGAAAGAGTCTTTTTACCTTTGCGTGCAATAAAGATGGTCTTATTTTTAAATGAACGGAAGCAGCTGTCGGAACCGATGTAATCACTGAATCCGGCTTCAATCAGAACTTCTTCTACATATTTAATAGTTTCACGCTCAGTTTTGCAGCGGCTTAGAAAATCAATGTACCGCGCAGCAAGATCATTCATGCCCTGCTGATGTTCTTCATCCTGATATAATTCCCAGCAACTTTTAGTTTTATGTTCAAGCAATTTGTTCATATCTAATCCTTTTATTTATCGAGGTTAAGGGCCTGTGCAATAGATTCAGCCGCCATATGATATTCAATTTGTGTAAGAGTTCTTGGATCAAGACAAAAAGCTTCATCTTCAATGCGCCCTACAAGCGGCGGTTCTGATGAAAGCAACCGTTCTTTCAGTTCCGGCACGGACATATCGCCCTGCGGAACAACCGTTACCAGAAATGTTTTTAAATCCTGTTCAGGAAATGCGCCGCCTCCGACTCTGGAAACGCCTTCCCGAACATCAATAGCAACACTGTCACCCAGAAATCTATCTAAAACACGGGATAAAGATTGCGCTCTAAGCTTAAGCGATTCCGGCTTTTCCATGATCATGCGTAAGGTGGGGACTTCTTGCATAGCGGTTTCCTGGTCCAGATAAAGCCGTAAAGTGGCTTCCAGAGCCGCCAGAGTCATTTTATCGATTCGAACCACTCTGTTCAGCGGATTCTTTTTGATCATATCGATATATTTCTTTTTACCGACAATGATTCCGGCCTGCGGGCCGCCAAGGACTTTATCACCGGAGAAGGAAACAACATCCACGCCTTCTGAAACGACTTCCTGCACTGTCGGCTCACGCATTAAACCAAGACCTGCAAAGTTTGTAAGATTACCGCTACCGAGGTCTTCATAAACAGGCAGGTCGTACTTAATACCCAGTTCTACCAGCTCACCGCCGGAAACTTCCTTAGTAAAACCGATCACCCTGAAGTTCGAGGTATGAACCTTCATAAGCAGAGCGGTTTTTTCGTTGATTGCACTTTCGTAATCACGCAGGTGAGTTCTATTGGTAGCACCTACTTCATGCAGAATGGCTCCGCTCTTGACCATTACATCAGGAATGCGAAATGATCCGCCGATCTCAACCAGTTGACCGCGTGAAACAACAGCTTCACGGCCCGCGGCAAGAGTTTCTAAAGTGATAAGAACTGCCGAGGCATTATTATTCACAACCAGTGCGGATTCTGCGCCGGTAATATCGCAGATAAGCTTTTCAACGTGGCTGTAGCGGCTGCCCCGCTCGCCTGTTTTCAGATCAAATTCAAGATTTGAATAAGCTCCGCAAGCCTCCGTAACAGCTTTAACCGCAGAGTCCGCAAGTATTGAGCGGCCCAGATTAGTATGAACAACCACGCCGGTAGCATTCAGCACTCTACGAAAATGCGGACGTACACCCGCGCGAACATGGCAAATCAAACGCGGAAAAAGAGCATCAAGCGAGAGCTGATCCTCATCTGTAATAATTGCAAATTTGATTTCTTCGCGGCACACATTAAGAAAACCGTTAACCAGATCTCTAATAAGAGGACGCGGGGCTTTACTCATCTCCCCTTCCTGCTCCAGTCTGGTAAGAACTGAGTCAACTGACGGCAACAATTTAAAAAGATTAGACAATTATTACTCCTAAAATCTTTGATGTCCAAAGGGGCGTATATTACTGCTTTATTAAAAAACTCGGGTACTTTGTATAAAAAGCTGAGAGTAAATACAAGGAACCGCATACTAGTACCGTACCGTCACCGGACGGCAGCAAGGATAAAGCTTCATCAAGCGACTCTGCTGTTATCACAGTCGGCCCCAGCCGCTCTGTAAAATCTTCAGGCAAACAGGCTCTTTCATTTTCAGGCAGACCACAAGTTATGATCGGCCCTTTGGTCAATCCTAATAAGATGTCTTTCACGGGTGCTATATTCTTATCTTTCATGCAGGAAAACACAATCGCATCGAGCACAATTTCCGATCTTTTTAATTCATGCTCAAGAGCTTTAAATGCATGGAAATTATGCGCACCATCCAGAATATATGTTCGATCAGTCTTGGCAATTTGCAATCTTCCGGGAATAAATGCTTTTTTAACACCTTCGCGGACATGAGTTTCATTAAACTCCAGACCTTTTTTATCGCAAAAAACAGACCATGCACATGCAGCTAAATGAGCATTCTGCATTTGGTGAACGCCTGTTAAAGTAGGTGATAAATCAGAAACTCCGCCCATTTTCTCGGCAAGATAGAATTTAACCCCAAGCTGCGCGGCGCGAGAGCGCAGAACATTCATAGCTTCATCTGTCTGTATAGATGTAACAGCAAGACCGCATCGTTGCATTGCATCAGCCTTATCAGCGGCAATAAGCTCGATAGTCGCGCCAAGTATTTTTTCATGGTCCAGACCGATAGGAGTGAACACTGTCATATCAGGATCTATAGTAGTAGTCGCGTCATAACGTCCGCCAAGCCCTGCTTCCATCACCGCAAGGTCAACACCGTGTTCTTTAAATGCTACTAATGCCATACAGGTAAGCAGTTCAAAATATGTCAGCCCGAGATCAGGCCCTATTTCCATTACCCTGTTCGCAAGGTGGCACCACTCCTCTTCTGACAGCATCTGACAATCAATCGTCAGCCGCTCGCGAGGAGTCACAAAGTGCGGAGAAGTGAAACTCCCGACTTTTAGACCGTACTCCATAGCTATATTTGTTAAATAAGTTGAGGTTGAGCCTTTCCCGTTAGTTCCAACCACATGGATAACAGGAAAATCCCCTTTAGACCCCCATTTACATACAAATTCTTCCATTCTACCTAGGCTTAAATCCATATGAAAAAGGCCCAGTTTATCCAGATAATCGCTAAATTCTAAAAAATTATTAAATTTCAAGGTATCACCATTCATTTTTTACTTGACCGAATCTAAAAGCTCGCATAAAAGAATCTTCTCTTGAGCGGCAGTAGCTCAGTTGGATAGAGCAACGGCCTTCTAAGCCGTTGGCCGAGAGTTCGAATCTTTCCTGCCGCACCACCGATAATTCAAAGGGTTACGAGTTAAAACTTGTAACCCTTTTTTTGTGTCTAATTTCCAATTCATCATTTTCATTTCCTATACAAAGACACAACTCAAGCTATCTACACTACTGAATCAGTGCGAAGTAATTCGCACTTGTGGAAGTGGGAGTCAAACCATTTAACTCACAAAATCCTTTAACAACCGCAATGGACATCCGCCGCTACGTGCGCTAACTTATTGGGACCAATTTATATGACCTGCACATAGTTTAATATCAAGAGCGGCCTCTGAAATAGCCGTATAGACACTTGGGAGAGTAGTTTTGAAAGAGAGCTTGTTATGTTTACTCGCAATTATATCTTAATGAGGCTATAAAATAAAAGACTGACGCTATTATCTGAGGATAAAACTTTATATCTTTACAGTATCTTATAAAGCTTAATATATTATAATATTTACATATTTTATGACAGAGACAGCTGACAAAAGTATTATACGTCACAATCCCAACACCCATTGTTAATTATTATTATTTTAAAAAGTATTTATTAGCTCTATAAAGTTCCAAACATAATGTCCGATGAAACGAAATAAGAGACTTAGGCGATTTAAATTTTAAAACAACATTCAACGGGGAGGAATTAGATGAAAAAAATTGTTTTTTTACTAACCTGTTCAGCGTTATTGTGTGCCAGCATGGCTTTTGCAGAAAATGCCAATTTTCAGACGTCAATTACTTTAGCCCAACCATTCTCGATTGATAGTACAGCTAATGCTGACTTTGGAACCCTGTACACAACGGGTTCAGCTGAAACAATCACAATGAACGTTGTGCCCATTGTTCCGACTACAGCCGCTACCGTAGTACTTATCAGTACAGGTGCTTCAAAACCAACCTTGACAACTGGAGAAATTATCCGTGGAACATCTGCTCCAGTAGCATTAACCACACAGCTGCCAGGTATTATTTACGTTAAGGCTACACAAGCAAATGTGGATCTAGCTGTTTCTCTGGTCGGAACACCTACTCTGGACAAAGGTTTCTATACTGGAACAGCTACTCCTATCACCGTTTCCGGCATCACAACTAATGTAACAGCCTTCAATAGCTTGGCTATTACTGCAGCTGATTTTGCTACACTGATGGTAGGACCAGTCCTCAGCGTACCCGCTGCTGCTGAAACAGGTACTTATACTGGAACTGTAACTGTTGATGTTACTGCAATTTAATTCCTAAATAATAAAACAACTATATTCAACATGGAGTAATTAAATGAAAAAACTAATTCTGTTAATAACTTGTACTGCGTTATTGTGTGCCAGTATGGCCTTTGCTGAAAATACTAATTTTCAGGCATCGATTACTTTAGCCCAGCCATTCTCGATTGATAGCACAGCGAATGCGAACTTCGGCACCCTTTACACAACAGGTTCAGCTGAAACAATCACAATGAATGTTGTTCCAATCGTACCTGTTACTGACACTACATTAGTACTTGTTAGCGCTGGTGGTGGTTCTGCACCAACATTAACAACTGGAGAAATTATCCGTGGAACATCTGCTCCAGTAGCAATAACAACCGAAACACCTGGTATTATCTATGTTGTTGCAACACAAGCAAATGTGAATCTAGCGGTTTCTCTGGTCGGCACACCTACTCTGGACAAAGGTTTCTATACTGGAACAGCTACTCCTATCACCGTTTCCGGCATCACAACTAATGTTACAGCCTTCAACAGTCTGGCCATTCCTGCAACTCAATTTGCAACACTTATGGTAGGACCAGTTCTTAGCGTACCAGCAGCTGCTGAAACCGGTACTTATACTGGAACTGTAACTGTTGATGTTACTGCAATTTAATTCCAAAACAATTAATAAAACAGCTATATTCATTTTAGCCATACTGGTGTGGGTGAATATAGCTGTTTACGTGTTGCTTTGTCCTAGTACTTCACACGCGGACCCTCGTATATATGTTGCGCAGAACTTAGAATTTGGTCGGGTAATTCCTCGTGCTAAAACGTTAACAATAATTATTGATGCATTAGGTTCAAAACTACCTGCCTGTGCACCTTCGAACTCTTGTGATGTTACAGGAGGCTATGCGGGCTGTCTTTATTTTTATGATTTTGGGAATGTGCATATCAGCTTGGACTTTCCGACTTCAGTTGATTTGTATACCGAAGGCGGTTCAAAGGGTGCCACGTTACAACGCATGCACATGTTCAGTGACGTAGAAGCCTTTATTGAAGGAACCAGGCAAAAAGCATACTTAGGTGGAGAATTGATTACTGACTACAAGGCTTATGGAAAGACTTTGTCAGGAACAGTCAATGTCGAAATTTCAACCTACTAGATCATATTGGAGAACATACACCTTGCCAGCTCTACTCAAAAAAACTTTTATATCATTTTTTTTATTTTTTTCCTTTGCTTCATCAGCATATGCCGTCAGTGGAATAATGATTGACCCTATGCGCGTCGAGCTTGATGGTAATAACCGCTATGCAGTAGTGACTGTCTTTAACCAATCCAGAAAAGAACCTGTCACATATAGCATATCTACTCTGCCTATGCGCATGAGAGAAGACGGTACACTTTATATTCCTAAAAAAATGACCAAAAGAGAAATGTTGGCTCAGTCCATGGTCAAATTCTCACCACGTACCGCTACGATAGAGCCGGACGGCAAACAAGTTGTACGAGTAGTAATCCGCAAACCGCCTAATCTTCCTGAAGGCGAATATTTTACATATATGAGAGTTGGTCCCATTTATGATACTGCTAAAAAAGACAAAAAAGATTCACCACCTGATTTAAACACAGATGCAAGCGGTATCATTATTGATATGAAAGTAGGCATGCGCATACCTATTATGATTTATCAGGGTGAACCAAAAGTTACGACGACTATCGACGGCCTAAAAATGGTCAAAGGGCAGACTGAAGACTCAATAGAGTTAAAATTGAAATGCAAAGGAAATCGCTCAAGTTATGTCGGAGTGTCCATATATACCATGGTAAATGGTGAAAAAAAGATTATTGCCAGCAAGCCGAGAATTGTAACCTATCTTCCGCAAGAGACCAGATTTGTTGTTTTACCTAAACTGGACAAATCTTTTAAAAATGGGAAAGTTACGGTAGAATTAACAGACTTCAATGATCGCGATAAGAAAATTATTGATTCTAAAAGCTATACGATAAAATAATTAAAAGAATCACCATAAGTTGATTTTTATATTATGCCCCGTGCACGAAATGCACGGGGCTTTTTTACGGCATATTTTTTGCTAGAGAGTCATGCAGGCGGAACTATTTAATAATTTTAAACAAAATTTATATGCGTTATACAAATGTCACAAGATTGCTTATTAAGAGCGGAATAGGATTGCTAGTAGCAGCTGGTATAGCGCTATTAGTGATGCAAGCTCTTAACCGTGACAACCCAAGTCAAAATTCTGACAAAAAGATTGAAGAGGCGAAACGTCCAGACTCTTCATCTATTCGCACCCCGGTAATGCCGCCTGCTGCAGACAAAACGGTTCAGCCTTCAATCTCTCCCGCAACGGAATCCGGTCCAGCGGCCGACACTGATTCTGGCGTAGGCATTAATCCAGACTCAAATTATGAGCTTGCAAAAGCAGCATTGAATAACGGAAAAAAAGATACTGAACAGATACCACAAAAAAAATCGCAAAAACCACGTACAACTGTAAGTAGGAAAAAAAGTCCAGTCATTCCTGCGCCGACTGTAAGGCGTACGCGACCAAAAAAGAAAAATGCAGTACGTCCAACTCCTGCGATCAAGGCAGAGAAAGAAGCACCAAGCGTTGTCCCTGCTGTTGTCCCAGCTCCGGTTGTTACACAAGAAACTACTGTTGATAGAGAACCGACGAAGGTATCTGAACTGGATACTCCGGTTTATACAAACAAAAATTTCGCCAATGAAAATCAACCGGTAGCCGAAGGAGATATTATTTTTGATGTCTTTTTACGGCATCAATTGGTCTATCGAGGATTATTTTGCCAAGGACGAGGAGGAAATCTTTTTGTACCTATTGGTGAACTTTTTAATATTTTGGGATTTGCCATTGAGGTTACGCCACAAGGAGCTGAAGGCTGGTTTATAAAAGAGAGAAGAAAATTTTCATTTTCTTTAAGTACAGGTGAAACCCTTTCGAACGGAAAACCTTATATCCTTCCGATGGACAAATTTTTCTATTTTGAAGGTGATATTTACATGGAAATAGAACAATTCAACAGCCTTTTCCCGGTGGAGATGAAACCTGATTTTCAAAATTTGATATTATGGATTACGCCTCAAGAAAGACTCCCCAAAGAGCTTATGAAAATGCGTCAGGATGAGAGAAGAATTTATCAGGCAAAAAACGGATTACGCTATCCCCTACGCGATCTGGACTATGCTTCAATTGCTCCTCCACGTCTTGATGCAAAAATGAGCATAAGTTACCAAGATAAAAACAAAGCACAATCAACAAGCACTTCTGCTGCCGGCCTCTATCGTGGGGATCTGTTTTATATGTCCAGCTCGCTTTACGGCGCAGTTTCCTATGACCAGACTAAAGACAAATCAAAGCTTGATTTGCATGATTTTTCATTAACGGCAGAGCGACTTTTTCTAGACAACCCATATATAGAGAAAATAACCATAGGTGATATTATTCCTGCGTCTACACCACTTGGGTCCTCAGGAAACCTTCAACGCGGTGTAAGAGTTTCAAACATAAATCCAATGAGTTCGTCTACAAGTGACACTAGAACATTTGCAGGCAAGGGAATTCCTGGGTGGGATGTGGAGCTGTACCGAAACAATCAACTGATTGGTTTCCAGACAATTGACGTTTCCGGCAATTACTTATTTGAAGATGTCACTCTTAATTACGGTGTTAACAGATTTAAACTTATTTTATACGGAACAGAGGGACAGCAAGAAACCAGAGAAGAAGTTGTAACAATCGGTTCACCGCTTACATTAGGTGAAGTTCAATATGACACTTCTTTTTCACAACAGGGAGTGGGCGTTTTTAACGAAGATATAAGCAAAGTTGACGATACAAATACTCCCTTGAAAGGCACAACACTTGTAAAATCTGGTGTAAATGTCGGAATAGGAAATGGTCTCGGTGCACGCGCAGGGCTGACAATGGATACTTTTAGCGGCAAGCAGCGAACCGTAGGATCTGTAGGTTTAAGCGGCGGATACGATGTTTTTCTTGGACAACTTGACATTGGGTACTCCACATTAGACTCAACAATACTGCAAGGTACAGTTCGTGGACAACTTGAAGGCGGACAAAGTATAAATATGGGAGCATCGTATCAATTTTCTGACCAATATATAGAAAGTAGTACTAAAAACAATCTGCAATTTGGACTTTCTGACACCGCAGATTTTACCAAATTTTTAAAGATGTCTTACAGTGCTAATATTGCTCGCACAACACAACATACTAATTTTAATAAAGATTCTATATATTATGATCTTAGCGGATCTTTAAACTTTTTTTCAGATATCGGACATTTTAGTTCTAACCTTGGCGGCAGACTATACGAAAACAAAGTTTCTTCTGAAGAGCCAAACCTGTACGGTTCTTTTGCATTTTACAGGGGCTTTAAAGATGGCAGTATTCGCGCCAATGCAGAGTTCGGAGTGGACGATTCAGATGAGTCATATTTAAAAACACTAAGTTCTACTGGTAATTTACGTATATCTCCAAAAATAAACACATCTGTTACGGTAAGCAAATATCTTACAGGAGAAGAACTACTTTCCGTCGGAAATACTTGGAGTTACTCACTTGGTAAAATTTCTCCATACATACAGGGAACATGGTATAACGACGACTCATATTTTCTATATGCCGGATTTTCACTGAGTGTTGATTTTGATCCTTCGACATATTTACCGCAACTGTCTGGCGGAGGGTCCAGCTCAGGAGGAGCTGCATGTCTGGTATATAACGATAAAAATTATAATAATATTTTTGATAACGGAGATGAACCTCTTGAAGATGTCACCCTCAAAGCATACCAGTCAAACAAGCATACTATCACAGATGAAAACGGCAGAGCTTTCTTATACCAGTTACCTCCTTTGCATAGCACTGACATCTCTGTGGATGAAGACATGCTTAAAGACATCCGCCTTGCCCCAAAAGGAGGAGTTGCCATAACTCCTCGCGAAGGGAAAGTGTACGATCTTGAGTTTCCATTGCATGTATGCGGTGAAATAGACGGATATGCTTACCGTATTGTTGATGATAAAACCAAAGGAAGAAGCCAGGTTCCGATTCAACTTCTCGACAAAGATAATAAAGTAATTGATCATGCATGGACTGAACAAGACGGTTTTTTTGCCATAGCTAAAATACTTCCGGGACGCTATAAATTACGCATTGATCCTGAATATTTAGAAAAAAAATCGTATTCCGGAACAGTCCTTTCAGGAACAACTGTCGATGATATTGAAATAAATAGAGACGGAAACATAGTTTCAGATGCTTTTCTTCTTTTTGGAGAAAATAAAGTTATCACATTGTTAAAAGATAAATTCACTGCAAAACTTAAAATGGGAGATGATGCCCAAAAATTCTTTAACTATGCAGATCTTGATACACCTCAAGAAACCAGTGTAATGTCGACAGAATCCAGAATTTCCAATTTGCTGACTCAGATAAATGAAGGAAACGCTGAAGACCTTGATGCTGAAACAACAGCCGGCAACACAAATTCGAATGCAGTTGCCACCAACGAGGCTCCATCACCACAAGAAACTGTCAACAATAGAGAGCCTATTACCAATTATGCACTGATTGTAGACGTCTTCGCCTCTGCCAAAAGTGCACAGCATGCAATCTCGCATTATGAAAAGATCTATTCCGACAAGCTAAAAGGATATTCCTTGTCTTATCAGAAGGAAGGTGCCGGATTCAGTGTTATTCTTGCGGGAGTGAATAACAAAAGCGAAATTCTTGCTATGGCCAATCTATTCATGTGCACCCCGCAACTGGTCAAAATAAGTGACAGCAACTAATTAGAATATTAACCAATTAACTATTATAAACGACCGCCACAAGACGGTCCATTTATTTCAATTTACAGGCAGCTACCAACTCTTTAAATATATTTCTCTGAGATTTGAATTGCACTAAAAATTCAGGATGCCACTGAACTCCTAACGCAAAGTTACCACCTTCTATTTCAATCGCTTCCACAATACCGTGTTCATCTTCGGCAACTATTTTAAGTCCAGAACCTATACGATTCACAGCCTGATGATGCATCGAATTAACACGTATTTTATTTTGGCCGAGAATCGCTCCAAGCTTACTATTCTCCTGCACACTGATCTCTTTGTAAGGAAACACTGTATAAGGATTGCTTACATCCTCATACGCATCAGCAATATCCAGATGAAGCGTCCCTCCCTGTACTACATTAAGCAGCTGCATGCCACGGCAGACACCAAGTAACGGGACCCGCTTTTCCAGTGCAGAGCTTATCAGCGCAGATTCAAGACCATCCCTTTTTACAGCTTCCTCCGGTGCATGCTTAAGCCCGAACATACGGCGCAACGCATATATACAACCCCATGTTGCAAACCTTATCAGTTTCCGAAACCAAAACTGCCCTTCAACGGCCTGTTTTGCCTCTTTCACAATTTCTTTTGAATGTGATTGTGCGCCGTACAGTTTGGGAGCAATGTCAGCACCACCGGAGATGATCAACCCGTCCATATCGTCAATCGCAGCAGGTTTATCCGGCGTTATTCTAAACGGAATGCCCCCTGCCAGAAAGACATTCAGTCCAAAAAACAGCCACGGTATCGCCCCGCCTTTGCCGGGAGTACACACTCCTATTCTAACTTTTTTCATTTTTAAAAAATTCTATAAAAGAATTTAGCAAACTTTTAAATGTATTGCTTTTTTGAAGATACGCTTTGCTCATTTCGACAATGGCCTTTTTATCATTAGCAAGTTTTTCAACTTTAACCCATCGATTCCATTCCAGAGCCAATGACCACACTTCCTCATCAATGCGACAATCTGGTAGTCGGTAATGAAATGTCGGACGTGGCTTTATAAGTTTATAGTCTTCGACCATACTGAAAGTGCGTTCTTTATCAATGTGTGCGAACAGACATGTCATATCCAACGGACGGTTACGGGTCGGATTTTCTGCCAGATAATCATCAATTAACTGCGACATCGAAGGATCGTAGTCAGGTTGCAGTATTTTAATTATATATGTTTGAGGAAAATCATTTATGAATGGCATAACACGTCTTGTCATATCTACATTGATTTCACTTTTAAGCCAATCCTGAAGTAGAAAGAATGCACGCATGTATGAAAGGATGGTCTTTGCCTTGAGCGAAGGTAACTCCGGATTGAATTGCATTCCGAAACCGTACAGAAACGAGGCTCTCGTTCCCTTGCAATGCATCTTAAACAAAGCCTCCTTGAGCTTGCTGAGTTCACTGATTCTATCTATCGGAATCGGAGGCGTAACCAACTCGAACGGAACAGCTATTTTTGAAATGTCATAAACGGTGTCATCAACTTTTTCCGTAGTCTTCTCATCAAGTTTTAAACCAAGTCCCTCAATAAACTGTTTATAACTCCGTTCTTTTAGTTGAATGGAATCAACTTCAAGAATAAAATCACCGAATTCAGTACCCTCAACCCTATGCTGAAAAGGCGATTCGCTTTTCAACACTCCTCCATATAAGGAAGAAACCGTGTGCCCCACGCGAGTGAGGTCTACACCGGTAAATTCCAATTCAAAACCTACATGACGCAGAGTTCCGTCATCTTTTTCAACTATTGGCGGCTTTTCCCATTTCATTCTCAACTCACTATTTTAACGAATAATTTCAAAATCAAAATAACTGCCAGCCACAAGACGGGCTAACGACTCATTTATTTCCATCATACAAGAAGGGTGCCCTGTGGGCACCCTTCTTGTTATATTATTTTCTTATCTTCATACGTTTTATACTAAGAGTCACATCTTTCCAGCGTTCTTTTTCAATACGATCAGCACTCTTTTCGCTGCGCGCTGAAACATACTCCATTTCTCGTTTCATCTTCCGGTAACTTTCCAATCTACTTAGAGGCAACTCTCCGTTTTCAACCGCTTTAAGTACTGCACATCCCGGCTCGCGCATGTGTGAGCAGTCTGCAAAACGGCATAGTCCGGATAGCTCCTGTATATCGGAAAACACTGTGTCTACGCCGTCTCCGTCTGCATAAAAAGAAACCTCTCTGATACCGGGATTATCCATCAGCATCCCGCCTTGCGGCATGTGTATCAGTTCCCGAACTGTTGTTGTGTGACGCCCCTTGCCGACACTTCGGCTGACTGCCGCTGTAGCTTGAATGTCGCTGCCATAAAGCAGGTTCGTCAATGTTGATTTGCCTGCTCCGGAAGAGCCTAGCATAGCAACAGTCTGCCCACATCCGAGGTAGCTATGAAGTTCGTCTGTGCCGCTTCCGTCAATCATGGAAGTCAGCACAACAGAAACACCGAAAGCGATGCTCTCGACCTCATCCCGAAAGGATTCAGGATATTCATGCAAATCTGCCTTGGTCAGCACAACCACAGGTTTAATACCACAATTATATACCAATGCGAGATATCTCTCTATGCGCCGTAAATTATAATCACGGTCTAAGCCGCAGACTATGAATACCGCGTTTATATTAGCAGCTATGGGTTGCTCGCGCGATACTGTCACCTTATTTTTCCCACGCGATCCTGATTCACCGCGACAAAGAAAAGTTCGCCTAGGAAGAACGCGTTTCACAACGCCATCGTCAGCGAGCACCCAATCTCCTGTTACGGGATATTCTTGCTGTTGATGAAGCATTCTGCCTGACGGTGTACAAAGCCATTCATCGCGTCCGTTTGAAACGAGGAACAGGTTTCGTTGCACACTGAGAACCCGGGCAATGTTATCGTGCAAAATACCGCTTAATTCTAACTGAGATTCAAGATGGTCATCCAGGCCGAGTCGGCGAAGCTGTTCTATATGATCGGAAATGGGCTTTCTATTGATTAAAGTAGTCATGTGTTTCACCAGTTTTGAGTGTCGATGGAATACATCGAACGTGATGCTTTAACCGTAGCCGGAAAACAGTCAGAGTTTACGGGCCACGGAACATATACGACGGTGAAGGTGTTATGAGAATAAGGGCATGACTATAGACCTGTTTCGAAAGAAACATATTCAGGCAGGTTTAACAAAACCAGATGAAACCACACAAAAGTGCGGTCGGTAAGCAGTTTAAACCTGTGAATCGCCCTTTATTTTCATAACACGGGGCACAAGCTCTTCAAACTGACGATACATACTAACTCCTTGTTGTTATATAAACTTAATAATATTCAAAAAATATGAGAAAGGTCAAGCCGGAAAAGATCTGATCATCAAACAACCCTATAAAATACCGCCACAAGATTGTCTGACGACTAATTTACTTTCCAGCACAACTTTTCGAGTTGGACGTTCAGGATCGGCTATGCGTTTAAGAAGCATCTCACACGCTGTTTGACCTATAGCATATGTGGGCTGTTTAACTACGGTTATTGCCGGACGGGTCATGGAACTCCAAGGAGTTTCATCAAAACTTGCAAAAGCCACAGACTCAGGAACAGGCAATTCCTTATCACGGATAGCCCTGAAAGCCCCTGCCCCGAGCAAACCGTTACTGGTAATTATCGCTTCGGGCGGTTCATCCATTTCAAGCAACCTGCTCACTACTGCATGCGCAGCCTCTTCTTTTGCAGGCATACTTATTACCAATTTATCATCCGCTGGTATCCCGTTTTTTTTCATGACTTGTTCAAAGCCTGCCCGACGCTGCTGACCTGTTGCACTGCTCTCCCCGAAAAGTCCGGCAATGCGTTTATATCCGTGAGAGAGCATGTGCTCAGTTAAATCCCGCGCAGCCTGATTATTATCAATAAGAACCATATCTACAGAGTGATCGCTAATCTGCCTATCGATTACCACCATAGGGAATGATCCGAATTTATTTAACGTAAAATTTTCGGACAGACGAAGTGTTGGTGCCAGAATAACTCCGGCAGCATTCTCACTTTGCATCATTTCCAGATACATTCTTTCCTTAACGGGATCTTCATCAGTGTTGCACAAAATGACACTGTAATCATTAGCTTGCGCAACATCCTCAACAGCACGGGTTACGGATGCAAAAAAAGGACTTTGTATATCTGCAACAATCAACCCGATAAACGAAGACTGCTTTGAACGCAGTCTCTGCGCTGCGCGGTTGGGCCTGTAATTCAAACGATCAACAACATCCATTACCTGTTTTCGCAGCTCAGGTCTGACATTGGGCTTATCTCCCAGCACTCTGGAAACTGTAGCTGTCGAGACTCCGGCAGCTTCGGCAATATCTTTAAGTTTCATATTTTCCTCACACTTTATTACTTATAAAATGTAAACGATTTCAATATTATTTTCAATAACAATCAATTCTAAACTTAATATTTAAACAGTTATGGGCAACAATAACCATTCTAATAATTCACTAATTAAAAGGGATGAAACAATTTTATATAAAATTTGGAAAATTAGTTTTCTTATGTCATTATATAGCATTGAAGCTAAATGAACACCCCTCTTGACGCATTATTTGTAATCGATTACAAAATAACTTAAAACGTCCAACTTATTGTTGAGGAGGCAATCCATGATTGACTTAAATGAAAGAAATATTGTCCTTGGAGGACAAGCTTCCGGAAAAATTGAAGCCATTGAATTGGTGGGAAACATACTGGTTCACGATGGTTTTATCGCTCCTGAATACATAGAAAGCATGAAACGACGAGAATCGGTTGCCAATACTTTTTTAGGTAACGGAATTTCAATTCCGCATGGGTTGCCGGAAAACCGAGATGAAATAAACAAAACAGGCATTGCCGTTCTTCAAATCCCTGCGGGCGTAACCTGGAACTCCGGTGAAATAGTACATTTAGTTGTAGGTATTGCCGCCAAATCTGACGAGCACATTGAAGTTTTAACCAATCTGACGAATGTGCTGGATGATTCTGAAACAGCTGGAAAACTAGCCAAAACAAAAGATGTTAATGAAATCATTGATGCTCTTAAGGGTAATTCAACCACCGCTAAACGTCCCGCTCCGACATTAGACACCTCAGATTTCGATGTATCATTAGATGTAACAATTGGAGGAGAACATGGGCTGCACGCACGCCCTGCCACACATTTTGTGGATATTGCAAAACAGTTCGAGGCTGAAATAGTTGTTGAATTCGACGGACGCTCAGGAAACGGCAAGAGCCTTGCGTCCCTGCTTAAACTAGGCGTTTCCGGCGGTAAAACCATCCGTATTCACGGTAGAGGTCCCGACTCCAGCTCTGCTCTGGCATCCTTAAAAGAAGCTGTAGACGAAGGACTCGGTGAAGAAGCAGAAAAGAATATACTTCCTCAGATAGAACACGGCTGGGTACCTGAATCTGTCAAACAAGTTATCCCCGGTTGCACAGCCTCTCCCGGGATAGCAACAGGAATAGTACATCAATTCACTCACAATCGTATTGTGGTTGAAGCCATTGCAAAAGATCCGGAGCACGAATCGCATGAACTGGGTCAGGCTATTGCAGCCGCACGCCGCAACATTCGCCTTTTATATGAAGAAGTCAGAGCTAAATCCGGCGAACCCGGAGCAGCAATATTCCGAGCTCACGAAGCCTTTCTTGAAGATCCTGAAATGCTGGCTGAGACAGAAGCTCTTATAAAAAACGGAAAAAGTGCCGGATATGCTTGGCGACAAGTGATTGATGAACGCGTCCGCGTCATGGAACAACATGATGACGAACTGCTGGCTGCCCGCGCGATGGACCTTAGAGATGTAGGGCGGCGGGTACTACGCCATCTTGCAGGAGTTGTGCAGGATGCACCATTCAAGCCTAGTGAACCAGTTATTCTCATTGCAGAAGACCTTACTCCTTCAGACACAGCTCAGTTAGACCCTGCCCTGATCCTTGGGTTCTGTACATCCGGAGGTGGACCGACTTCTCATTCTGCTATTATCGCCCGCTCTCTAGGCATTCCAGCCATAGTGGCAGCAGGTCCAAGCCTTTTAGAAATAGCTGACAACACTATGGCTATCCTCGATGGAGACACCGGGAATTTATATATTGAGCCGAGTCAGTCCGACATCGATGCAGCAAATAAAGTTAAGATGCAACTTGAAGAATTACGAGGTGATGAACATAGAACCCGCTTCGAACCGGCTCTTACTCTTGATGGAAAACGTATAGAAGTTGTAGCAAATATAGGAAAAGCCAGCGAAGCCGAAAATGCCGTCAATGCCGGAGGAGAAGGCATCGGCCTTATGCGTACAGAATTTTTGTTTCTGGAAAGAGAAACTCCGCCTGACGAAGAGGAACAGTTCCAAAGTTACAAAACAATGGTGACGGCCCTCAACGGTTTACCAATTATAATTCGTACTCTGGATATCGGCGGAGACAAAGAAGTTTCATATCTCAACCTGCCGCATGAGGAGAACCCTTTCCTCGGTGAGCGCGGTATCCGCTTATGTCTTAACTGGCCTGAACTTTTTCTAACTCAGTTACGCGCAATATACAGAGCATCCAAGTACGGACCAATCAGAATCATGTTCCCCATGATTGCAACTCTTGATGAACTTGAAGCAGCAAAACGGCTCGCTGAAAAAGCCCGTATTGAAGTTGATGCAAAACCAGTAGAAATTGGGATAATGGTGGAAGTTCCATCAGTTGTCTCCATGGCCCGTGAATTTGCGCAAGAGGTCGATTTCTTCTCTATCGGCACCAATGATTTGACCCAATATGTTATGGCCATTGACAGAGGTCACCCTACTTTAGCCGGTAAAGCAGACAGCTTACACCCCGCCATACTGCGCATGATCGATCATGTTGTTAAAGAAGCCACCAGAGCTGGTATTTGGACCGGGGTTTGCGGCGGACTTGCCGGAGAACCGCTTGGGGCTACAATCCTAGCAGGACTGGGAGTTAAAGAACTCAGCATGGTTATTCCCAGCATTGCCGCGGTTAAAGCACGCATTCGATCAATCAGTATGAAACAGGCCGGCGAACTGGCACAAAAAGCTCTGAGCTGCCGTGATAACAAGCAGGTTCGGGCACTCATTCTGCCATAACAGGGAGCAGGCACTATGAAAAATAAACATATAGTAACTGTGACCATGAACCCTGCTATCGATCTGGCCTGTTCGGTGCCGGATTTTACAGCAGGCAAGGTCAACCGTGCCACGGAATATCAAAAAAATGCCGCAGGCAAGGGAGTTAATATAGCAGTTCTGCTGCGAAAATTTAACTTGCCGATTACTGCAACAGGCTTTCTCGGAGCAGACAATGCCCTTATATTCGAGAAGCTTTTTAAGAAGCAAAACATTAACGATCAATTCGTCAGAGTTCCCGGCGAGACTCGCACCGGAATAAAAATTCTGGACCCGAACGCCAGAACCACCACTGACATCAACTTACCGGGACTTGTGCCGGAACCCATTCATATAAAGATATTAATTCATACAGTTGAACGTTTGGCGGAAACTGCCGCCATGGTCGTTATCGGCGGCAGCTTACCTGCCACAGTTGACCCAAGTATCATCGGTGAACTTGTGGCTGTAATCAAATCCAAAGGAGCCAAGGCCATTGTGGACACAAGCGGCCCTGCCCTGAGCAACGCCGTCAAAGCCTTACCCTATTTAGTCAAACCTAATGACGATGAACTGGCTGAACTTGTTGGACATCCTCTAAATAAACTAGAGGAGATCATAACTGAGGCGCGGAAAATAAATAAATCAGGCATAGAAACGGTAATTGTTTCGCTCGGCTCTCGCGGGGCTTTGTTTATTCAAAAAGACGAAGAACTTTTTGCAAAGCCGCCCAAAGTTGAAGTGGTCAGTACAGTGGGTGCCGGAGATGCGATGATCGGCGGGATGGTGGCTGGAATGGCTCTTGGATTGTCGCTTGAAGAGCAGGTTCGTCTTGCAACATCTCTGTCTGCCGCCACAGTGACTCAGGCCGGTCCGAGTTTAGATAAGTTAGAGAACGCAGAAGAACTGGAAGACTTGATTGCGATTGAACATATCAACATAAAAGGGGGTATTTCATGTCAAAAATTGTAGCCGTCACGGCATGTCCAACAGGGGTGGCCCACACAATAATGGCTGCCGAGGCTTTAAAGAAAGTCGGCACCAGCATGGGGCATCAGGTGGAAGTAGAAACCCAAGGGGCGGAAGGCGCGAAAAATATTCTGTCTCAGGAAACCATTAACGCGGCTGATGTGGTTATCATTGCGGCAGATATTCACGTCAATCCGGTACGGTTCCAAGGGAAGGCATTGTACGCGGTAACCACCAGTGAAGCTATCCGTAACACTAAAGAAATCATCGAAGCGGCCCTTGGCGAAGCGGATGAAATGGCAAAACCCGTATCAGCAAAAGAAACCGTAAACGAAAATAAATTTATTATCGGCGTAACCTCATGTCCAACCGGCATAGCTCATACTTTCATGGCTGCCGAAGCATTACGCAAAACAGGCGTGGCTCTCGGGTATGAAGTTAAAATTGAAACTCAAGGTTCGGTAGGGGCTAAGAATGTCCTGACGGATGAGGACATAGAACGGGCTGATGCCGTAGTAATCGCGGCCGACGCATTTGTTGATCCAAAACGTTTTGCAGGTAAACCTCTATATGAAACATCAACAAAAGAAGCACTCCATGATGCCAAAGGCGTAATCAAATCAGCACTTGCAGCCAAACCGACAGTGAAAAAAGGTTTAGGTGACCAGGTCGCGGAGATTAAGAAGGACCGTTCCGCTGCCACCTCCGGCCCGTATCGCCATTTAATGACAGGCGTTTCATACATGCTGCCTGTAGTTGTTGCCGGCGGTCTAATGATCGCTCTGGCCTTTGCTTTCGGCGGTATTTACGCAGGAGACAAAACAGGAACTATCGGATGGGCACTGATGCAGATCGGTGGAACCGGAGCTTTCTCTCTCTTTATTCCTGTTTTCAGTGCATTTATTGCCTACTCCATCGCCCAGCGTCCGGGTATTACGGCAGGTATCGTCGGCGGATTGCTTGCCACCAATGTGGGATCAGGTTTTCTGGGAGGTATCGTTGCCGGTTTCATGGCAGGTTATCTGACCAAGTTCCTCAATGACAAAATTAAACTTCCGCAGCATCTTGAAGGACTCAAGCCGGTTCTTATACTGCCTTTCCTCTCCACACTGGTTGTAGGTTTGATGATGATATATGTCATCGGCCCGCCTGTTAAAATCGCGCTAACTTCACTATCCGCATGGCTTCAAGGCATGCAAAGTTCCAGCGCGTTGGTCCTCGGCCTACTTCTTGGAGCAATGATGGCCTTTGATATGGGAGGCCCGGTCAACAAGGCGGCATACACTTTTGGCGTCGGTCTGCTATCTGCCAAGATATACGCCCCTATGGCCGCAGTCATGGCAGCAGGTATGACGCCTCCGCTCGGCCTTGCACTTGCTGCAACATTCTTTAAAAACCGCTTCACAAAGGAAGAACATGAGGCCAGTAAGGCTGCATTTATCCTTGGCATATCCTTCATAACAGAAGGCGCAATTCCGTTTGCAGCCAGAGATCCTTTCAGAGTCATACCATGTATTATGTTAGGATCAGCTGTGACAGGCGCAATTTCCATGGTTATGAAATGCACCTTAATGGTTCCGCACGGAGGTATTTTCGTTCTTCCTATTCCACATGCGGTCACCAACATTCTAGCCTATGCCGTGGCAATAATAATCGGGACTCTGATCACTGCCGGAGCTCTCTTTATTGCAAAACGTCCGCTGAAACAAACCGCAGAATAACATTCAAAGATGTTTAAACAAAAAGTCTCCGCAAATAATTTTGCGGAGACTTTTTTTATTATCAATAAAAATTTTACAGGATAAAAGTATTGGAGGAGTAGCAATTAATCCTATTTTGACCCTAAATAACACTTGCCACCTATAGAACTCATCCCTATGGTCTGCCCCTTGGAAACGTATCTTATAAATAAAGCCAACCTCACACGGCTGAACATTAATTATGAAAAAAATTCTCACCACCTGCCCCTATTGCGGCACCGGATGTAATTTTCACCTTCAAGTAGAAAACGATCAAATTGTAGGAATTACCCCTGCAAAGGGTAATTCTGTTAACAATGGAAGTTTATGCGCCAAAGGCCATTTCGGCTTTGACTTCGTGCGCCATCCTCATCGTTTAACATCCCCGCTTGTCCGTAAAAACGGTGTATTAGTCGAAACCGACTGGGACGAAGCTTTTGCTGTCATCAGTAACCGTCTAAAAGCCTTTAAAAAGGATTTCGGACCGGACTCAATTGCCGGATTCAGCTCGGCCCGCTGCACCAATGAAGAAAATTATCTTATGCAAAAATTTATGCGCGCAGCTATCGGCACCAATAATGTCGACCACTGCGCGCGGCTCTGACACGCCCCAACTGTAGCCGGTCTGGCTGCGGCATTCGGAAGCGGAGCAATGACTAATTCAATTGATGAATTAGATTCAATGTCCACAGGAAGCGCCATTTTTGCAATTGGAACCAACACTACAGAATGCCACCCTATTATGGGCCTTGGCATGTTAAGAGCAGCCCAACGCGGCGCAAAACTCATTGTAGCCGATCCTCGCGCCATCACGCTGACTCAGCACGCGGATGTCTGGCTGAGACTTAAACCGGGAACCGATGTTGCCCTGCTTAACGGTCTTGCCAACGTTCTTATTAACGAGGGATTAGCGGATGAACAGTTTATAGCCGATCGTACCGAAGGGTATGAAGATTTTAAGTCAACCGTAATGCGTTACACTCCGGCTTACACGGAAGCGATTACAACCGTACCTGCAAAGCTGATTTATAAAGCGGCCCGCATAATCGGAACCGCCAGCACCACTGCTACATATTATACAATGGGTATAACCCAGCACACTTCCGGTGTTGATAATGTCCGCAGTGTTGCAAACATTGCCATGCTCACCGGAAACATGGGCAAACCCTTAACAGGCGTAAACCCTCTGCGCGGGCAGAACAATGTGCAGGGAGCCTGTGATATGGGAGCCTTACCGGATGTTTTTCCGGGCTACCAGAAAGTGCATCTGCCGGACATCCGCAAAAAATTCAGTCAGGCTTGGGGAGTTGAAATCCCTGAAACAAGCGGACTGAGAATTCCGGATGTTTTACATGAGATTGAACACGGCAACGTGAAAGGATTATTTGTTTTCGGTGAAAATCCGATGCGCAGCGATCCTGATATCAACCATGTAAAGCACTGCCTTGAAAAAGTGGATTTTCTGCTCGTACAGGATATTTTTCTTACTGAAACGGCTGAAATGGCGGATGTTGTTTTACCTGGGGCTACATTTGCGGAAAAAGACGGAACCTTTTCCAGCACGGAAAGACGTGTACAGCTTATTCGCAAAGCACTTGATCCGATAGGAAACAGCAGACCGGACTGGCTGATTCTTGCTCAGTTAAATAACTGCATGGGAATCGACACAAAATACGATTCTCCTGAAGATGTTTTTGATGAAATGCGCAGCCTGACTCCCAGTTATAAGGGCATGACTTATTCCAGATTAGAAAATGAAAAACTGCAATGGCCCTGCCCTTCCGAAGATCATCCCGGAACTCCGATTCTGCATATCGGTGAATTCATACGCGGCAAAGGTTCTTTTTTTGCGGCAGAATATAGAGATCCGGCAGAAATGCCTGACGAAGAATTCCCTCTGATCCTTACAACAGGACGAGTAACAGCCCATTACCACACAGGCACAATGACACGCCGCTGCTGGGGACTGGACGGACTCAGCCCTGAAGAAAGACTGGAAATTAATCCGGCAGACGCGGCTCGCTTCGGAATAGAAGATAACGGCTATGTTGTTGTCACATCCCGAAGAGGCGAACTTAGAGCGCGGGCGCAAGTTACCAAAAGAGTTCCCGAAGGACTTACTTTTGTAACCTTCCATTTCAGCGAAAGTCCGGGCAACATACTGACCAACAGCGCAGCTGACCCTGAAACAGGTACGCCGGAATTTAAGGTATGCGCTGTAAAAGTTAGAGCTGGAAGCGCAGAAAAACATCCTGCTAAACCATACGAAGTTAAAACTGTCTGTGCATAATATTTTTGCATAATAAATCATTATAAAGAGGAATATATGTCTTCTTCCCTAAATCATTTTATAGCAGCTGATCCTGAAAAATGCATCGGCTGTAGACTTTGTGAAGTAGCCTGTTCACAGGCTCATTCGTCAGGATCGGCATTCACCGCAGGGGCATTAAATGCTCCGATTATGCCGCGTCTATACGTTGTGCAAACGCCTGAAATCACAATCCCCGTTCAATGCCGCCACTGCGAAGACGCACCATGTGCGAATTGTTGTCCTGTTTCCGCCATCACCCGTAAAAACGGAGCGATTGTTGTAGAAACCAAACTGTGCGTGGGATGTAAAACCTGCATGCTGGCATGCCCTTTCGGAGCAATTGAACTGCTGCCTGTTTACAAAAACGGAGTTCCCGTTATGCAGGCTGTTTTATGCGAAGAAAAAGAAACATCAATGGAAGAAATGCCTATGCTCTTTGCCGGAAAATGCGACCTGTGCACCGACCGCAAAAAAGGTCCGGCCTGCGTTGAAGTATGCCCTGAAAAAGCACTGAGCGTAGTAGATCCTGCCCGCATGAAACGTGAGCGCAACATAAAAGCGGCCATGAGTTTCTTAAACAATTCACAAAATCTTTCTTAAGGTTATCTTTCATGTCCAACTCAAAAGAACTTATCAAAATAGATCCTGAACTTTGTACCGGCTGCGGCCGCTGCAAAGATGTCTGCCCCGTAAAGGCAATATCCGGCACTAAAGGTGAACCGCACACAATTGACACTACCCGCTGCGTAATTTGCGGGCAGTGTATTCAGACATGCAGTGGTTACAGCTCAATTCTGGAAGAACCTGAAACTCCTCGCACAGAAAAACTCCGCGAACGCGGAATGTTTCAATCCACAACGGAACCACTTTTCGCAGCATATTGCGAAGGTGATGTTTTCGAAATTTCAGATGCACTGAAGTCTGCTAAATTTACTATGGTTCAATGTGCGCCCGCCGTTCGTGTTTCCATAGGTGAAGATTTCGGAATGGAAGCAGGATCACTAACCCCCGGCAAAATGGCCGCAGCACTTCGCAGACTGGGCTTTGACAGAGTGTATGATACCAATTTTGCCGCCGATCTAACCATAATGGAAGAAGGGAACGAACTTCTTTCACGTGTTAAAAATAACGGAACTCTTCCTATGTTCACCTCCTGCTGTCCGGCATGGGTGCGTTTCATGGAACTGAACTATCCTGACTTATTGCCGCATCTTTCAAGCTGTAAATCTCCTCAGCAGATGTCCGGTGCATTATTTAAAACATATGGTGCTGAAATAGACGGTAAACAGCGCGAAGAAATATACAGTGTCGCAGTTATGCCCTGTACCTGTAAAAAATTCGAAAGCGCAAGACCTGAAATGAGCATGGAAGGACACCGTGATGTTGACGCTGTTTTAACCACGCGCGAACTGGCATACATGATCCGCGAAGCAGGAATTGATTTCAACTCCCTGCCTGACGAAGATTTTGACAGACCGCTTGGAACTTACTCCGGAGCCGGAAATATATTCGGAGTAACAGGCGGTGTTATGGAAGCAGCACTTCGCACCGCTTACGAACTAGTATCCGGTGAACCTGTACCCGATACCGACCTTGTCTTTGTCCGTGGTGAAGAAGGATTCCGCATAGCTTCCATGACTATGGGTGATCAGACTTTTAAAGTTGCTGTTGTCGCAGGGCTTACAAAGATCGGACCGCTGTTAGAAAAAGTGCGCGCAGGTAATGCGGATGTGGATTTTGTGGAAGTAATGTGCTGCCCTTCAGGGTGCATCAGCGGAGGCGGTCAGCCTAAAGTGCTGCTCCCGACTGAACGTGACAATGTGTATAAATGCAGAAAAGCATCTATGTACTCTCATGATAAAAATTCCAAGGTCCGCAAATCTCATGAAAATCCGGACGTGCAAAAAGCATATAAAGATTTTCTGGGTGAACCTTTAGGTCACACTTCTCATAAATTACTGCATACCGTTTTTGGCAAACAGGATTCATAAAATGAAATCTTTTGTTATAGCAGATTCCCGTAAATGTATCGGATGCGGGGCATGTGAAGTTGCATGTGCTTCCGCAAACAGCAAACTGCCCATTCCGGAAGCGGCCAGATTACGCGCTCCCTTTAAGCCGCGTTTAAATCTGATATTTACGCCCGAAGTAACAATGCCCATACAGTGCCGCCAGTGTGAAGACGCGCCTTGCGCCAAAGCATGTCCGGCAGAAGGGATTGTCTTTTTAGACGGAGTGGTTCACATTCGAAAAGAAAATTGCATCGGCTGCAAGATGTGCATACTGGCATGCCCTGTCGGAGCTGTTAATATTTTACCGATTGATACTAATTTACGAGATTCAGAAGAAGGAACGGGTCTACCTGAATTTTATGCGCAAAAGTGCGAGCTGTGCAATGACAGAGCTGAAGGTCCTGCCTGTGTAAACATTTGCCCTGCAGAAGCTTTTACACTTATAGATGAAACTTCACTGACCAAAACAGTGAAGTTAAAACGCGAAAAAATATTACGTAGTATGACCACATAATTTTTTACCTTAGCAGACTTTAAATTCTGCGCCTGAATTGTAATTTTCAGAGAACAGACCATGACTGCAAAGCAAACAATAAAATGTATTTTAATAGATGATGAACTCCCTGCACTTGATGAGCTTAATTACCTGCTATCAGATTTTGATGATATCGAAATTATCGGAACCGCAACATCTGCCACTCAGGGCATTAAGTTAATTGAGGAAGAAGAACCTGATCTGGTTTTTCTGGACATTCAAATGCCCGGCAAAAACGGTTTTCACGTTTTGCAGGAAATTATACAATTTCCAAATCCTCCTCTGGTAATTTTTGCCACAGCTTATGACGAATATGCTCTGCAGGCTTTTGAGGAAAACGCTGTAGACTACATTCTTAAACCATTCTCGCAGGAACGTATTTCCAAAAGTCTTGATCGAGTCCGCTGCCTTATTTTCGGCTGTGCAGAAAAAGTTGAGCTTCCCAACATGAACGCATTGCTGAGCGGTATGGGACTTGGAAATAATGTTCTACGTATTTCGGTTGAGGGTAATGGACGGATATTACTTCTAGAACCGGCTGAAGTAATTTTATGCAGAATGGAAGAGCGCAAAATTATGATTTATACAGCCCAAGGAATTTTCCCCTGCTACGGCGATAAAACTCTCGATAAACTTGAAGAACGGCTGCATGGGCAACCTTTTTTCAAGGCAAACCGCGGCGAACTTGTAAATTTAACACATGTACGTGATTTTGCGCCGTGGTTTAATGGTAAATACGTTCTGACCATGAACAATATTCAAGATAATGAAGTCATAATCAGTAAAGGCCGCGTAAAATCGTTTCGCGAAAGACTCGGACTTGCCTAGCTGTATGCAGAGAATTTAAAATATGAATCCTGAAACCTTAATTATAATCCTAGCAGAAAGATTCGGCCTTATCCTTGCCGGAGCTTTCATGCTGCTTACCATCATCCCGATTCATAAAATCGGGTTCCGCAAAACATCCCATAAATCAATAATTGCGGCGCAGATACTAAGTTTCGGAATTTTCGGAATACTCGGAACATACGGCGGAAACTTTGTATTTCAATCAGTCGCAAATCTACGCGCCATGGCGGTCATCACCGGTGGACTTTTCGGAGGACCGCTGGTCGGCTTCGGGGCCGGACTTATTGCCGGAGGCCACCGCATCCTGATCGACTTCGGAGGGTTCAGTTCCATTCCCTGCGGGCTTGCAACCGTGCTTGAAGGAACCGCTGCGGGCTTAATTTCTCTCAAACTGACCAACCGCATGGATTGGAGAGCCGCTGCAAGCTTAGCCTTCGTAGGTGAAATCATCCATATGATCATGGTTCTCTATTTTTCATCAACTTATTCAGAAGCTTTAAAGGTAGTAGAACTGATCGCACTGCCGATGATTCTCTTAAATACTCTCGGCGCAGCAGTATTTACTCAGGTCATCAACGTTGTTTTTCGCTACGGCACAAAACGAGATTCCATTCAGGCACAACAGATTCTTGATATTGCGAACCTGACGGTAAGTCACCTCCGCTCAGGTTTGACCATAGAATCCGCCATGGAAACAGCCAAAATTATATACTTAAATGTATCAGTTGCCGCGGTGGCTATTACCGATAATAAAAATGTTCTGGCGCACATAGGCGCAGGCAATGACCACCACCTTGCAGGTAAAAAAATCAGAACCGGATCCACCTTACACGTGCTGGAACTTGATGAATCACTTTTTCTGGATTCAAATGAAAAAATCGGATGTACTCATCGCGGATGCCCTTTCACTTCCGCAGCAGTTGTGCCTCTTCATAAAAAAGGTGAAGTTGTAGGCACATTGAAACTTTACGGAACAAAAGAAAAAGAGCTTGATCTGCTTTCATTTGAAATAGCCAAAGGACTTGCAAATTTATGCTCAACCCAGCTTGAACTGGAAGAAATCCAAATTAAAGAACAAATGCTTGCGCATGCAGAAATACGCCGCTTGCAAGCCCAGATAAACCCTCACTTCTTATTTAATTCATTAAATACCGTAACATCATTTTGCCGTACCAACCCGGACAGAGCTCGTGAATTACTACTCGAATTATCATCATATATGCGCAAAAATCTGGACAGCAGCCGAGGGTACATCCCTCTTTCCGAAGAACTTGCTCAGTTAAAAAGTTATCTTGCAATTGAACAGGCCCGCTTTGGCGACCTGATTAAGGTTGATATCTCTGTTGATGAAAAATGCGAAGACTGGCCCATCCCTCCGCTGATAATTCAACCATTGGTTGAAAACAGCGTGAAACACGGCATCATGGGACGCGAAGAAGGTGGACAGATAACTATTTCCATTCACTGCGATGAAGGGTTGCTAAGTGTCTCAATAAAAGATGACGGCGTCGGTATGAGTCAGAGCAAGCTTGATAAACTTATCGAGAAAAAGAAAATTGAATCCTGCGCGGAAGGAATAGGCGTTCGGAACTGTATTCAGCGTATTGAACAAATCTACGGACCGCAGTATAAAATGACCATCACCAGCAAAACTGACGAAGGAACATGTGTAAGTTTTAAAATCCCGAAACTGAAAAATCAGATCCGTAAAACAGAGTTTCAAATGGCTGCCAGTTGATTCAGCACTTTGAATGTCATTTCAAACAGCGAAATAGGCATTTCAAGCACGAAGCATTGAAACGAGTATAAACTTCATGTCAGAAAGGTGCAGAATTTTCATTCAGCACAAAAAATGGAGGTCTTTTTTATGCTATTTTTCTTTGCCTGCGTAGCAGCGCTAATTGTCGGGTATTATACATACGGTAAATTTGTAGACGGCATCTTTCAGCCTGATGCCAACCGCACCACTCCCGCATATGCAATGCGTGATGATGTTGACTACATGCCAATGCCTAAATGGAAACTGATGTTCATTCAGGTTCTGGATATTGCCGGTATCGGTCCAATCTTCGGACCTATCCTCGGTGCTCTTTATGGCCCTGCAGCTCTGCTCTGGATTGTAATCGGCTGCATTTTCGGCGGAGCAGTTCACGACTATTTCAGTGGAATGCTTTCCATCCGTAACAACGGAGCAAGTGTTCCTGAACTTGTCGGTGAATACTTAGGAATGCCTGCACGCCATGTTATGCGTGTATTCGCTTTCGTACTTCTCATGCTTGTAGGTGTAGTTTTCGTTCTCAGCCCTGCAAAGCTTCTTACAGATTTAACCGGAATAAATACCGGAATCCTTGTAGCCTGTATTTTCGCATATTACTTTCTCGCTACAATTCTTCCAATCGATAAACTCATCGGGAAACTTTACCCAGTTTTCGGAGCATTATTACTGGTCATGACGATAGCAATTGCAGTTGCTCTCCTGCTCAGCGGCCATCCGATTCTGCCGAATCTGGACTTTGCCGTTAATACCAGCCCAACCGGAAAACCGATGTGGCCTCTTCTCTTCATAACTCTCTCATGCGGAGCAATAAGCGGCTTCCATGCAACACAGTCACCACTTATGGCCCGCTGTGTTAAAAATGAAAAAGAAGGCCGCTCCGTATTCTACGGTGCAATGATCATTGAAGGGGTTATCGGACTTATCTGGTGTACAATCGGTTTGTCTTTCTACAACTCACCTGAAGCTATGCAAGCGGTTATCACAGCAGGCAGTCCTTCTGCTGTAGTTTCACAGGTTTCTAATTCACTGCTCGGACCTGTAGGCGGAATTTTCGCCATCATAGCTGTTGTTATCCTGCCTATCACAAGTGGTGACACAGCATTTCGCAGCACCCGTCTTATCGTGGCTGAAACATTCAAGATGGATCAGGGACCTGCATTAAAACGTCTGCTGATTGCTATTCCGTTATTCGTACTTGGATATGTAATATCCACTCAGAACTTCTCTTCAATCTGGAGATACTTCGGGTTCTCAAACCAGTGTCTATCAATGCTGATGCTCTGGACAGCGGCTGTTTATTTAGGACAGCGTGCTAAACTGCATTGGATTGCATCACTTCCTGCAACATTCATGACTGCTGTAGTTGTAACATTCATCATGCAGGCTAAGATCGGATTCGGACTTTCCATTGACACGTCCATACTGATCGGTATTGCAGCAGCCGTTGCAGCAATAGCGCTGTTCCTCGTAAAGTATGCTCACCCGAAAGCAGCAGAAAACGTTCAATAATTCTTAAGCAACACCTTCCACATGTCTCTCGTTAGAAAAGGCCCGCATTTGCGGGCCTTTTTGTTTGGAAACTTCAAGGTTGCCTTTACAGGGAATAGGAGGCAAAACAGCTCACGCAGTTAATGATCAATTGCTTACTTATACTAATTTGTATCACCACAACCTGACGGAAATGATTTCATGCGCACCCCGCTGGACGTACTTCAAAAAACATACGGTTACGAGAAATTCACAGGACTTCAAGAAGAAGTAACTTCCCGCGTTATGGCAGGAGGAAATGCTGTTGTCTTTATGCCGACAGGTGGCGGAAAATCCGCATGCTATCAAATCCCCTCGATACTGCGCCAAGGTGTAGGCATTGTAATTTCACCGCTGATAGCACTTATGCGCGATCAGGTTGCTGCGCTGAAACAAATGGGAGTACGGGCAGAATGTCTTAATTCATCTGTAAAAGGACAGGATGCGGCTCTAATAATTAACAGTCTGCAAAGATCAGAGCTGGACCTTTTATATGTAGCACCGGAAAGGCTCGGCCAACCTGGCTTTATAGAAATGCTTGCGCGTGTAAATATTGCCCTGATAGCCATTGATGAAGCACACTGTGTTGCCCAGTGGGGACATGATTTCAGACCAGATTACCTGCGCTTAAATATTCTTGCCGAAAGATTCCCGAATGTTCCGCGCATGGCTTTAACAGCGACAGCGGATGGACCGACGCGAAGAGAAATTTTACAAAGACTTTCGTTTACCGAAGATGATATTTTTGCAACAGGATTTGACCGGCCGAATATCCGCTATACAGTAGTACCGAAAGACGGTGAAAATATTCAACTGTTGAATTTTATCCAGACATATCATTTTCAGGAATGCGGCATTGTGTACCGTATGAGCCGGAAGAATGTCGAAAAAACAGCTGAATGGCTGTGCAAAAAAAGAATTAAAGCTTTACCGTACCATGCGGGATTAAGTCCTGAAACACGCGAAAAAAATCAAGCACGTTTCATGTCCGAGGACGGAATTGTTATGGTTGCAACGATAGCTTTCGGAATGGGGATAGATAAACCGGATGTGAGATATGTAGCCCATCTTGATCTGCCCAAAAGTATTGAAGCATATTATCAGGAAACAGGGAGAGCCGGTCGTGACGGACTGCCTGCTGAAGCATGGATGTCCGTTGGCATTAACGACATAGGTTTTCTACGCAGAATGATCCTGACAGGAAATGCGCCGGAAGACCGGAAGGCTCTTGAACTTCGTAAATTTAACGCATTACTAGCATATTGCGAATCAGCAAATTGCTTACGTCAGGCACTGCTCGGCTACTTTGGAGAAGAACTTAAAGAGCCTTGCGGAAACTGTTTTACATGCTTAACCCCGCCTTCAAAATTTGACGGAACAATAGCCGCACAAAAAGCATTATCCAATGTTTACCGGACAGAGCAAATGTACGGAGTCAATCATCTAGTTGATGTTTTGACAGGAAAAGAAACGCCGAAAATTTTAAGCCAAGCACATGACAAATTAAGTACCTTCAAAATAGGAACCGAATATACCAGAGATGAATGGATTTCTATCCATCGACAGATGGTATCACAAGGTTTGCTGGATGTTGACATTGAAGGATACGGGGGGCTGAAACTAAACAATGCAAGCTGGGAAGTTTTAAGAAAAGAAAGGACTGTTGCCCTGCGCAAAGATCCTATAATTGCAAAAAAAATCAGCGCAAAAACTAAAGATTTAAAATTAGTTATCGGAGGTCAGGACTGTCCTTCACTCACAACTCCTGAAGCGAAAATATTGCTTGATGCACTGCGAGCACTTAGAAACGATCTTGCTAAAGAACAGCAGGTTCCGGCTTTTATAATTTTCCCTGATAAATCGTTACTTGAACTTGCGTGCTATCGCCCGGAATCAACAAATCAGTTATATGCCATCAGCGGTTTCGGAGATCAGAAAGTTTTTAGATATGGCTCTGCCATCATTGAAACACTGATGAAACATCAAGACGAACATGGCCGGCCAAGTGATTTAGCACCAATGCCGGAATCAAAGTTTAAAGAGGTTCCGGACAGTAAAGAGAAGGAACAGAAATCAGAAGTACCGGCTTCAGCGATGGAAACTTTGGAATTATTTGAAGAACTGCAAGATATAGATGAAGTAGCTAAGAAAAGAAAAATTAAACCCGCTACAATATACAGTCATTTGACAGCCTGTGTTAAAGCCGGGAAAATAGAAGTTTCAGATATTTTAGATTATCCAAATTCAGAAATTGAATGTTTAAAAGATACAATTTCAATATATAAAGATGAAGGGTTCGTTCAGCTTAATCCTATTTTTTATGCCCTATTCGGGAATTATTCTTACGAGGTTTTGCGGCTGGTTCAAGCGGAGATAGATTCTTCAAAGTAAAATTCAGATATAGGAAAAATTATATGGATCATTGATATAAAACTATTTTTGTGTTCATCTTCTATAATGTTAAAGTTTATGGAGGATACATGAAAAAAATTACAATCTCTATTTTGATGTTATTTTGCTTTTTATCGTCAGCGATAGCTTCTGACGGCCCAGGCTCCCCCACTCTAAATACTAATCCTTG
Organism: Desulfovibrio gilichinskyi; assembly: GCF_900177375.1. Taxonomy (NCBI): domain Bacteria; kingdom Pseudomonadati; phylum Thermodesulfobacteriota; class Desulfovibrionia; order Desulfovibrionales; family Desulfovibrionaceae; genus Maridesulfovibrio; species Maridesulfovibrio gilichinskyi. The sequence goes on from NZ_FWZU01000001.1 coordinate 1,051,766, forward strand.
CCTTGATGTCATTGTTACCCGAACCGCTCCGCTATTATCTTTCAAAAATGCTGAAGGGGGAGCACTTCCAAGAACATATGAAATTGAATTAGATTTATCTGAATCTTTTAACTCTCCAAGTTTACGCAAATTCGGCATTCCAGAGAATACGGGATTGATCAGCGCGCTTAAAATTAAAAAAGAATCCCCTCTCATTGATAAAAAATCTTGGAATTGGAGAGTAAGAGCAATCGATTCGGCTGGTCGTAAAGGAGAATGGACGACCAGTAAGTTTTATATCGATTCAGAAAGTGACGATAGTTACTCCGGTCTTCAAAGAGTATATCCAATTTCCGCAAAAGCCAGTAGTGGATCAAACCCTGAATTTCTCATTGATTATAGTGATTCTGGGCTAAACAGTCAGTGGAGAGCATCCCCTCCAGGTCCGCAATCAGAATGGATAGAACTTGATCTTGGAGAACCGAAGGAAATAAGTAGGATATGGATGCTTTCCGGTTTCGAAAATAAGGATGGATGGCTTACTGACTTTCATTGGCTGACAAGTAATGATGGTGAAAGTTGGAAAAAAATTAATGATGCTAATATTTCAAACTCGAATACCTATCGAAGCATAATTGATATCAAACCTTATAAAGCACGTTTTTGGCGACTCGAAATTACAAAATTCACAGGTTATGCTCCGGCTCTTAACGAAGTAATGCTTTTTACATCTGGTCAACCTGAAATCCAGAATATACCTACTACTCCATATGTCCTTGTTATTGGAAACCAGCGCAACGGTTTCACTTTCACCCGTCTTAAAGAAAGAATTGCTGAACTTGCGCCACAACTTACCATTATTCAAATTCCATTCTGGAAAGCCAATATGGCTATGTTTAATGCTCTACCCAATAAACCGTTTGCAATAATATTAAGCGGTAATAATGCTGACTACAACAAACTTCCAATGTTTGAATACAATGGTGAATATGAATTAATCAGGCAGGCTCCGATCCCGATTCTTGGTATTTGTGCAGGTTGTCAAATGAATGCTTTTGCATATGGCTATACAAGGGTGCACTCAATGGGCTGGTCAGATATTTCTGCAATGGAGATTGAGCAAAGCCGCAGTAAAATAAATATTAAAATCAAAGATCCAATTTTAGAAAATATACCTAATCCGTTCATCGCTCCGGAAGTACACGGTTGGGCCATATACAGCTTATCCGAAGAGTACGAACTTTTAGCTGAGTCAGATTATTTTCAAGCAATAAGACGCAAAGACAGGATGAGATACGGCGTACAGTTTCATCCGGAAATAAAGGTTTCATATAATCAGGCAGTTCCGGTTTTAAAAAACTTTTTAAAAATGGCGTTAGAAAGAGCGAAGAAATAAAACATAATGTTTCATATTAAAAACAATCAGCAATACGTATTAGCAAATCCCCCGCCAACGCAAGAAACCCCGTACATATATTATGTACGGGGTTTCTTTAAAAATAAAGTCCTTGCGACGACCTACTTTCCCACTAGCTACCTAGCAGTATCATCGGCGATGGAGGTCTTAAC